>NZ_OZ075108.1:2572500-2862500 GCF_964186625.1 Asticcacaulis sp. MM231 | reverse complement strand
TTTCATTGAGAACGATCAAGCGTTAAAGGGCTTCTGACGGATGCCTTGGCGTAGAGAGGCGATGAAGGACGTAGCAAGCTGCGATAAGATGCGGGGAGGCGCTAGCACCCATTGATCCGCATATTTCCGAATGGGGAAACCCACCTTTACGGCTCTCTCATTTATCCAAACCTTCTGGTTTGGTTAGATGAGTTAGTTGTTGAAAGGTATAATAAGCTGAATACATAGGCTTATTAAGCAAACCCGGTGAACTGAAACATCTCAGTAACCGGAGGAAAGGACATCAACCGAGACTTCCCTAGTAGTGGCGAGCGAACGGGAACCAGGCCAGTGCTCTTGTGACATAAAGCCGAACGATCTGGAAAGGTCGACCATAGCGGGTGACAGTCCCGTAGGCGTCAAATAGCAAGAGACTCGAGTAGGGCGGGACACGTGAAATCCTGTCTGAACATGGGGGGACCACCCTCCAAGCCTAAGTACTCCTCTACGACCGATAGTGAACAAGTACCGTGAGGGAAAGGTGAAAAGCACCCCGACAAGGGGAGTGAAACAGATCCTGAAATCGGAAGCCTACAAGCAGTCGGAGCCCCCCAGCGGGGTGACGGCGTACCTTTTGTATAATGGGTCAGCGACTTCATGTGCCGAGCAAGCTTAAGCCGTTAGGTGTAGGCGTAGCGAAAGCGAGTTTGAATAGAGCGTTAAGTTCGTCGCATGACGACCCGAAACTAGGTGATCTATCCATGAGCAGGATGAAGGTTGGGTAACACCAACTGGAGGTCCGAACACGTGAATGTTGAAAAATTCTGTGATGACTTGTGGATAGGGGTGAAAGGCCAATCAAACCTAGACATAGCTGGTTCTCCGCGAAATCTATTTAGGTAGAGCGTCGAATGTATTCCTTGGGGGGTAGAGCACTGGATGGATGCGGGCTGCGCGAGCGGTACCAATTCTAACCAAACTCCGAATACCCAAGAGAACTGTTCGGCAGACACACTGTGGGTGCTAACGTCCATGGTGAAAAGGGAAACAACCCTAACCTGCATCTAAGGCCCCCAAATTATGGCTAAGTGGGAAACGATGTGGGATTGCTTTGACAATCAGGAGGTTGGCTTAGAAGCAGCCATCCTTTAAAGATAGCGTAACAGCTCACTGATCAAGCGATCCTGCGCGGAAAATGTAACGGGGCTAAAGCCATGTGCCGAAGATCAGGGCTCCTTCGGGAGCGGTAGCGGAGCGTTCTGTAAGCCTGTGAAGGTCAATCGTGAGGTTGGCTGGAGGTATCAGAAGTGAGAATGCTGACATGAGTAGCGATAAAGAGTGTGAGAGACACTCTCGCCGAAAGACCAAGGGTTCCTACGTAAAGCTAATCTGCGTAGGGTTAGCCAGCCCCTAAGGCGAGGCCGAAAGGCGTAGTCGATGGGAACCAGGTAAATATTCCTGGGCCAGTATGAAGTGACGGATGAGGTAACTTGTGAGGGCTTATTGGATTGCTCCTTGCAGGGAACTTGTCCCTGGAAATAACTCATACAGAGACTGTACCCGAAACCGACACAGGTGGTCAGGTAGAGTATACCAAGGCGCTTGAGAGAACTATGCTGAAGGAACTCGGCAAATTACACGCGTAACTTCGGGATAAGCGTGACTTGTATTTGGGCAACCAGATGTAAGTGGCACAGGCTAGGGGGTAGCGACTGTTTATCAAAAACACAGGGCTCTGCGAAGCTGTAAAGCGACGTATAGGGTCTGACGCCTGCCCGGTGCCGGAAGGTTAAAAGGAGTGGTGCAAGCTGCGAATTGAAGCCCCGGTAAACGGCGGCCGTAACTATAACGGTCCTAAGGTAGCGAAATTCCTTGTCGGGTAAGTTCCGACCTGCACGAATGGCGTAACGACTTCCCCACTGTCTCCAGCATAGGCTCAGCGAAATTGAATTCCCCGTGAAGATGCGGGGTTCCCGCGGTCAGACGGAAAGACCCTATGAACCTTTACTATAGCTTCGCCTTGGCGTTAGCAGCAACATGTGTAGGATAGGTGGGAGGCTATGAAGCGAGGGCGCCAGTTCTCGTGGAGCCATCCTTGAAATACCACCCTTATTGCTGTTGACGTCTAACCGAGATCCGTTATCCGGATCCGGGACATGGCGTGGTGGGTAGTTTGACTGGGGCGGTCGCCTCCCAAAGTGTAACGGAGGCGCGCGATGGTGGGCTCAGAACGGTCGGAAATCGTTCGACGAGTGCAATGGCATAAGCCCGCCTGACTGCGAGACTGACAAGTCGAGCAGAGACGAAAGTCGGCCATAGTGATCCGGTGGTCCTGCGTGGAAGGGCCATCGCTCAACGGATAAAAGGTACTCTAGGGATAACAGGCTGATTTTGCCCAAGAGTCCATATCGACGGCAAAGTTTGGCACCTCGATGTCGGCTCATCACATCCTGGGGCTGGAGCAGGTCCCAAGGGTATGGCTGTTCGCCATTTAAAGTGGTACGTGAGCTGGGTTCAGAACGTCGTGAGACAGTTTGGTCCCTATCTGCCGTGGGTGTACGAGACTTGAGAGGATCTGTCCCTAGTACGAGAGGACCGGGATGGACATACCTCTGGTGGACCTGTCGTGGCGCCAGCCGCGCAGCAGGGTAGCTAAGTATGGAATAGATAACCGCTGAAAGCATCTAAGCGGGAAACTAGCCTCAAAACAAGGTCTCGCTGAGGATCGTGGTAGACCACCACGTTGATAGGCTGGGTGTGGAAGCTCCGTGAGGAGTGAAGCTAACCAGTACTAATAATCCGATAGGCTTGATCGTTCCTCAATTAAATTTATGTGTGCTCAAGCCGCGAATGCGGTAGCACAGTCCATAATGGAACAACATCAACATACACTGAAATTAATGTCATACCTGCTTGCCGCCTTAATCAGCCGGGCAAGCACGTTTAGCGCTAAAAGCGCACGCAATGTCTTCTCAAAACCCCTGTAATCTGTTGACCTGGTGGCTATGCCGGAAGGTCCCCACCCGATCCCATTCCGAACTCGGTCGTTAAGCCTTCCTGGGCCGATGGTACTTTGTCTTAAGTCACGGGAGAGTAGGTCGTCGCCAGGTCTACAGATTACAGAGGTTTATAGTGCTGAAAAGCACAGCTCTTCATTACAAATACACACTCGACCGTCAGGCCATTCGCTTGGCGGTCGTTTGTGTTTCTTACATATGGATCCACTTCAAAGTACCCAAGGGCTAAGCCCGAGGAAAACTGGAAAGTGATGTTGGTGACGCGGGGTGGAGCAGCCCGGTAGCTCGTCAGGCTCATAACCTGAAGGTCGTCAGTTCAAATCTGGCCCCCGCAACCAAAAATACAGCGAATACAACATATTATGAGCCTCCTTCGGGAGGCTTTTTTGCGTTTTAAGCCCCAAAACGCCTAACACCAACCTAGCACAAAATTTGTCATTTTACCGCTTAGGTGGTAACATCGTCTTTGACACGTTTTTCTAGGGGAATGACGATGGGTACCCATTCGCCCAAGGCCACAGGGGGTATGATTATTTCTTTTTGTAGAACAGTTCAGTTTTCTTACGTTGCTCGACGTAATGCTCCCGATTGTCTTTCAGAGCCTCGATCAGGTAGTCGATCCCATCTGTGTTAAAAACAGTAATCAACTCCTTTGTTTCATCGGCTGGGTAATCGTCGTAAACGGTAAAGCACCCGTCTTCAGAGAACATTTCTATCGTTACTTCGCGTAGAAGATCTTCGTCTTCCTCGAGCTGCCGGGCGACATATTTAAGCGTAAAAAAATGACTGTCGCGATATGCCATCAGTCCGCCTGAGTTTTGTTTTGGGTTGAGGGCTGCCAGTTCCAGGGGAGCAGCTCATCAAGACGTCGAGCGGGATGCTCTGCAATACGCGCGAGGATATCAGCAAGCCAGATCTGCGGATCGATTTTGTTCATCTTGGCGGTAACAATCAGACTGTACATGGCCGCAGCCCTTTGGCCTCCGCGATCTGACCCACAGAAGGTCCAGTTTCGACGGCCCAAAGCTATGCCTCTTAACGCCCGTTCGGCAGCATTGTTCGACAGACAGACCCGACCATCCGTCAGGAAGAGTGTGAAGGCGTGCCAGCGGCTGAGCATGTAATTCAAGGCTTTGCGCAGGTCATGCCCGTTAGGCAGCTTCGCTTTCTGATCTTGCATCCAGGGCTCCAGATCGTCGATGATGGGTTTACTTAGCATTTGGCGGACAGCGTGACGCTCTTCAGGACTTTTGCCATTGATGCCACGCTCGATCTCGAAGAGGGCATCGATCCGGCGCACCATTTCCATGGCAACAGGCGACAGGACGGACGGCTTCTTACCTTCGGCCTTACGGCGTGCATTCTGTTCGACGTCGGCCATGATGAAGAAGGGCCTCCTCGCATGCGCCCAGCAGGCAGCTTCTAAAATGGGCCCGGGACTTCGCCCCGGTTTATAAATTTCACCATACCCGGAGTAGGCGTCGGCCTGGAACAGACCTTTAAATTTAATCAGATGCGCTTGAGGATGTTCTCCACCGCGATCGCGGGAATAATAGAACATGGCCGATGGTGGCGACGTGCCCCCGAAGGGCTTGTCGTCTTTTACATAGCCCCATATTCGGCCCGTAATCGTCTTCCCCTCTGCCAGAACAGGCACTGTGGTGTCATCGCCGTGTAAACGCTCGGCCTTGAAGGTGTGCGCCTCAACCAGTCGGATCAGAGGCGCCAGCGCCAGACAGCTGGCGCCAACCAGATCAGCGACCGTTGACAGGCTGATCGGTACCCCTTCCAGCGCATAGCGCTCAATCTGACGATTGAGAGGTTGGTGCTGACCGAACTTCTCGAACAGGATCATGGCTATAAGGCTGGGGCCGGCCCACCCCCGTGGAATGGTATGGAACGGCGATGGCGCCTGGCTGATTTTCTCGCAATCCCGGCATGAGAACTTCTCGCGTACGGTTTCAATGACCTTCCACGTGCGCGGAATAGATTCGAGCGTCTTCGTGACATCTTCGCTGAGCTTGCGCAGACGATCGCTGCCACAGCAGTCGCAGACGGTTGGTCCAGGCACAACGACGCGTTCGCGAGGCAGGTGTTCTGGGAAGTTTAAACGGGTATGAGGCCGGCTGCGCGTAAAGCCAGCCACATGCGTCGCTTTTGAGACCGCCATCTCCGCCAACAGCTCGGCTTCCGTCGCTGTCGCCTCAAGCTCTTCAAAGGTCATTTCAAGCTGATCGGTCAGGCGGGCCGATCGTTCAGATGTCTGGCCATGGATTTGCCTCTGAAGCTTCTCGATGACAAGCTTCTGGTGGGCGATTATCGCCATATCCTCAGCTGCCTTGGCCTGAGCCACAGCGTATTCCGCCGCAAGGGTGCTGTGAGACGCCGATTTATGCCTTAGGGCCTCTTCAGCTGCCAGCCGTTCTGAGCGCGCTAATACCAGCTCCGCCCGTAGGGCAGCGACATCATCCGGCAAGGCGTCCAGGGCGTGATCCATATACAGGAATGAATCATAAATCCCTTTCCCTGTATAGGGTTTTCGCTATATCTGATTCAACATTCTGTGACCTTAAATCCTAGCCGGCGCTGGTCGGTCGCCAGCTATGTTGGGGATTTCTCCACTCAATACCTTCGAGCAAAAAAGACATCTGACCGCTCGTCAGCTGGATCGCGCCGTCAACGGTTGAAGGCCAGATGAAGCGTCCATGGTCCAGTCTTTTGGTATAAAGCGACAGCCCAACCCCATCATGCCAGATCGCCTTAATCAACCGACCACTACGCCCCCGGAAGACATAGACATCGCCGGCGAAGGGCTGTCGGTGAAGATGTTCCTGGACCAACAAGGACAGTCCAGTCATGCCTTTCCTCATATCGAAGTGACCTGTGGCAATCCAGATTTTAGCGCCCGAACCGATGGGGATCATCGCAAGCTCTTCATGATCGCCGAGACCAGTTCAAGAGAAGCCCCAGCGCCAATGCTCACACGAGCGCCGATTTTGAAGTCGACTGTTATCAAACCCGCGCCTGACTCTGACCCAGCGCCCGCCGGCCCATCCGCAAGTATAGCGGGACTGAAAGAAACGCCGCTGCTGGCCGCCAGAAACTGATCCCGCCATCTGTAAATCAGGCTTGTCGCCACATCGAACTGCCGGGCAACCTCTGTCACGCTCGAACCAGGCGAAAACGCCAGAGAGACAATCTCGCGACGCTGACTATCATGCCATTTCCGCCGACGTTCCGGGCCATTTAATAGAATTCCACGCGTCATAATTTGCAGCCTGCACTCGTAAGGACGTCCCTAACAGCGCAGCATCACAGATTAAATGCGCAATTGGAATGTGGCCCCTTACGGAGGGATACGACGATGGCAAACCACGAGATTTTAAGCGGCAAGGTGCAGCTCTACCGCCGCACCAATAAGACATGGCACTGCTCCGCCAGCATCGATGGCGTCCAGCATCGATCGAGCACCAAGGAAGAAGACCTCGCTCTGGCGCGCATCGCGGCCGAGGACTGGTATCTGAATCTGCGCGGCCTGTCGCGCGTCGGCCTGATCAAGAAGAAGGAGATCACCTTCGCTAAGGTCGCCGACCAGTTCGAGGTGGAATATGAAACCATTACTGAAGGGCAGAGGAGCCCGCGCTGGGTCGAGGGTCACAAGCATCGTTTGCGGCTCCACCTGAAGCCGTTCTTCGGCGCGCTTGGAATCTCCGATGTCACGGCAGGCAAGGTGCAGGCTTATCGTGTTCACCGCGCCGGCCAGACGGGGCGCAAGCCCAAACCGCCGAAAGAAGGAGAGGAGCCGGTGGCACCTAGGCCGCCCTCGCGCTCGACCATCCATGATGAGATCGTCACCCTGCGTCAGGTGCTGAAGACGGCGCAGCGCCACGCCTGGCTAACCCATCTGCCGGACCTGTCGCCGCCTTACGGCACGCGCGGAAAGATCAGCCATCGGCCGTGGTTTAGCCCGGTCGAGTACAAGGCGTTGTACACCGCAACTCGCGACTATGCGAAAACCGTGCATGAGCGCCACCGCTGGAATGCCGAGCAGGTCCACGACTTTGTCCTGTTCATGGGCAATACCGGCTTGCGGCCCGACGAGGCCAAAAATCTCCAGCATCGTGACATCGCCATTGTGAAAGATGAGGACACCGGTCAGCGTATCCTGGAGATCGAGGTACGCGGTAAGATCGGTGTCGGTTACTGCAAGTCGATGCCGGGCGCCGTCGTCGTCTATGAGCGTCTGTTAAAGCGGGCGAAGCCCACCCCTCGTATCAAGCTGACAGCAAAGCAGAAGCGGGCAGAGGACACTATCATGCCCGACGTCTCATACCCTCAGCCGAAAGACCCGGTCTTCCCCGGGAACCATATCAAGCTGTTCAATAATCTCCTGGAGCGTAATGGCCTGAAAGAGGATCGAGACGGCCAGTTGCGCACGGCCTATTCCTTGCGTCACACCTATATCTGTCTGCGCCTGATGGAAGGCGCGGACATCTATCAGATCGCCAAGAACTGCCGTACCTCGGTCGAGATGATCGAGAAGTATTACGCCGCCCACATCAAAAACACGCTCGACACCTCCGCCATCAACCGTCGCCGGCCACGGCGCAAAGGTGAGGTGCAAGCGCCAGACCTGCACACCGATGAATGAAGCGCGTTCATCAGAGACGGAACCGGCTCCGCGCGAAACCCACCAGACCGGCACCGGTCTGGGTTTGCCCGGCGAACGCCGAGCAGGCAAACAACGCCGAACGGCCCCCTGTCTATAGCTGTCTCTTCCGGAGTTGGCCCAAGGACTAAACCGCTGGCGCGGTAGTTTTGCACGTCAATAGTAGAGAACAGTAGCGCGATGGGCATGTCCTGTCTTGAGATAGAGGGCTTCGAACCACCTCACTCAAGACAGGAGCTCCCCCATGAGCGACGAGACAGTTAGCCCATCCTATTCACGGTAGCTTCGTTCTCCCTTTCCTTTGAGATGAGTTTTTCACGGCCGCAATTGTGGGCTTCGTGTTTTTCGCCACGCGCTGAGGGGTTTGTTTTTCTCCGATGGGGTTAATGAGGATGTCGGTGGCTTTGGGGGCATAGCCCCATCCTTTATGAAGGCGCCGGTTTGAGGCCCGCCATGATTTGGCGGAAGAGTGCGGCCTCAGGGCAAGCGGCGGCGAAGGCGATCTTGACGCGGTGGGCGGTCTCTTTAATCCGGGCGCCGATCTTCAGTAAGCGCAGCCGGAGGGTCCTGAACTCGGCTTTTGCCAGCGCGTGGGTCTTGGGTATCTGATCTCTGACGGCCAGCATCAACCAATAGGCCGCCGTGTGCAGTATCAGCCGCATCTGATTGGCCAGAGGACAGCGACAGGAGGTGCGGTCACTTTTGAGCTGTGCTTTGTGCAGTTTGATGAGGTTTTCCGCGTTGGCTCTGGCGCAGTAAAGCTTTGCGTACAAGGTTTCCGGGTCGGGATCAGTCAGGGATGTCACGACGAAGCGATTATCGAGACCGAGTGGGGTCGCCTCTATCCGGGCGATGACGCGTCGCTCGCATCCCCATGAGGCAGCGCCATGGCTGACTTCGGTATAGCCGCGTACAGCCGCCGCGTCCTCTTCGGCGCGCACAACACGGATGTGGTCGGCAAACGCCTCGACCTTGGCATGCAAGGGCCTGGAGCCGGCCAGCCCGAAGATATAGTCGACGCCCTTTCGTTCGGCCCAGGCCATGACCTCGGGTCTGGCGTAGTGGCTGTCACCGCGCAGGGTGATGTGGGTGTTGGGCCAGTGCTTGTGGATACGACGCACGATCTTGCGAACCCAACCTCGCACCTCCTTGCCTGAAGGGGTTTTACCCGGTCGTAGGATGACTACGACTGGCCGCCCCGTGGCGACGTCGTAGACGTGGATGGGTTTAAAACAGTACTCCCCTTCATGGGCATTGAAGAACGACAGCTGCTGCCGACCATGGACGACGTCGACCGTGTCATCGATATCGAGGGTGATCGCAGCCGGGATCGCAGATCCAAAGCTATGGCAATACTGATCGATTAGGGCATAGGTCAGTCTGACGAGGCTGCGAAGATCCGGAGCATTCTCAAGGCGCGACAGCGTCGGTTGCGAGCACAGGTCCTTGCCTGCCTCGGGCAGTCGACCGCACGCCAGTTTGAACGCGGGATCCGTGCGCAAAGAGGCCAGATCGTTGCCGTCCTCATAGCCACAGGCGATGGCGAAGATGCGGGCCTTCAGGATGGAGGCAAGGGAATGGGTGACCGAAAATGGATTGCGACGGTCCGGTATCAGCCGCCAGAGCCGGTCGATGATCCCGATGTGGCGTTCTGCGGCCGACAGCAGCATGACGCCACCATCAGAACTGATACGCCCGCCATCGAACGCGGCGGTGATTTTCTTGCGCGAAACGCTTGGCAAATCAAACGGAAGATCGGTATTCTGGTCCATGGCAGGTGTGGCCTTGGCTGTTAGGGATTTAGGTCAGGTGTGGTAACCAGAATCTATTCCAAAACAACGCCTTAAGCTACACCTGCTGCAACATTTTGCCGAGACCGTGAATAAGCCAGGTTAGTCCGCTACGCCGGCGCATGATTGAAGAGATGACGATCCGTCAGTTTTCTCCAAAGGTCCAGAAAGATTATTTGCGGCATGTGAAGAACTTTGCCGTTTTTTTGGGTCGTTCCCCGGACAAGGCGGATTTTGAGGATATCCGCCGATACCAACTTCACCTGTCCACCTCTGGTCTTGGCGTTCCGAGCCGTAATATTGCCATGACCGCCCTACGTTTCTTCTTCCGGGCGACGCTGAACCGGCCTGAGGTCACGGATCGGGTTGTCTTCGCCCGGGAAGCACGGCGTTTGCCGGTCGTTCTTAGCCAGGAGGAGGTCGCCAGGTTTCTGGCTGCCGCGCCCAACCTGAAGGCCAGGACGATGTTGACCACGGCCTATGCGACCGGGCTGCGGGTCCATGAGGTGTCCGTTCTAAAAGTCGGCGACATTGATAGCGAACGGATGGCCGTTCGAGTTGAACAGGGCAAGGGTCGTAAAGACCGTTATGTCATGTTGTCGCCGCAACTCCTTGAGTTGCTGCGTACATATTGGTCTCAGTATCGCCCGCGCTATTGGCTGTTCCCAAGCCCCTGGAATGAAGGCATAGCGCCATTGACGCCCCGCCAGATCAATCGCCTCTGCCACGTAGCCGCGGAACAGGCCGGGATAGTTAAGCGTGTGTCCCCACATACCTTACGTCACAGTTTCGCCACCCACCTTCTCGAGAACAAGACCGACATTCGCGTCATCCAGGTTCTGCTCGGCCATAAGAAACTTGACACCACGGCGCTTTACACCCGGGTTGCCCTCAAAGCGATTGGCGAGATCACCAGCCCCCTTGATTTTCTGCCCGTTGCGGAAGTAAGGCCGCCAGCCTGACCGGTAGATTCCGTGTCACGCCCAACACTGGAGGTCGCGGATATCTTCCGCCGCTTTGGCTCGGCTTGGCGATCCGCCAACGCCGGACGGATCAGTCTTGGACAATTGAAGGTCATGTCCGCCATCGAGTTCTTGCCGAACGGCAGCCCTTGGGGGCCATGTCGAGGCGTGTATGGATTGCGCGCACCTGCTTATTTTCTACAACTCCTGCCGCAACCGGCACTGCCCAAAGTGTCAGGCAATGGCCGCCAAGCAATGGTTGGCAGATCGTGAAGCCGAACTTTTGCCGGTTCCCTATTATCACGTCGTCTTCACCCTCCCGGCAGCTATCGCCGACATCGCCTATCAGAACAAAGCCGTCGTTTACGACATCCTGTTCAAGGCCGCATCGCAAACGCTCATCACCATCGCTGGAGATCCCAAGCATCTGGGCGCAAAGATCGGTGTGACAGGCGTGCTTCACACCTGGGGATCGGCCTTGACCCACCATCCCCATGTCCACATCATCGTGCCTGGAGGGGGCATATCACGCGATGGCCTGAGCTGGATTGCCTGCCGCCCCGGCTTCTTCCTGCCCGTCCGGGTTCTCTCACGCCTGTTTCGCCGATTGTTTTTGGAAAAGCTCAAGGCCGCACACAACGAAGGGCGACTTCAGGTCTTCAATGAACTCGCCAGATTGGCAGATCCAGACACCTTCAATGACTATCTCGCACCACTTCGAAGAACCGAGTGGGTCGTCTATTCGAAGAGACCCTTTGGCGGACCAGAAGCTGTCTTGGCTTACTTGTCGCGGTATACCCATCGCGTTGCCATCGGCAACTCACGACTGATCGCCATCAACGATGCCGGGATAACCTTTAAATGGAAAGACTACCGGGCCAGCGGCAAAGACCAGGCCAAGGTCATGACGCTATCCCCTAACGAATTTATCCGTCGCTTCCTTATCCATGTGCTTCCCAGTGGATTCCATCGCATCCGCCATTACGGCTTGTTCGCCAATGGTGGCCGGACTGAGAATATCGCGCGGGCGCGCAAATTGCTCAATGTGCCGGAACCACAATGTCCAACTGAACCAGAGCCCGCGAATGATAACGAGCTCCCATCACGCCCCAATCCTTGCCGCTGTTGCGGGGGGCGTATGGTCATGATCGAAACCTTCGCGCGCGGGTGTTTGCCCCGGCATCAGCCCGTACCTAAAATCCGGATCGACACATCATGACTGACGCTATCGCGCAACAGAACAACGCATGTTGGGCAATGTGCCGCTGTCTTAAAAGACAGCGATCGGCACCGTCGTTGCCAAATTGGCGTTCCGGTCAATGCCTGGGCCAGTCAGCCGATAGCAGTTGGCAGAGAACCTATCAAAAGCCACACTCTGTGATCGTCTTCGCAACCAACGGGATGCATAAAAAGGCTCAAATGGGCATCACCCCAAGTGCCAAACTTACCAAATCCCCATAGGCTGGCATAATCAAAGCTCGACATTCCCGCGCCTTCCTCCCTGGAGGCTTATCCGACGCCTGCCTTCAGGATTGGATCAACGTCGGCGCTCGGCAGGCATCCGATAACCCTATACCTTAAGAGACATTCAGGTCCTTGGGCTGTAGGCCAAAAGCGGACGCACTCATCTCTCAAAAACCTGTTCTGAGACCTTAAATCGCGAGTTTTTTCCGGAGACAGGTGCGAGAGGAGATTTAATGCTGGAAGCCTATACATACGAATTTCAGAACCTTCTCCCAAATATCGCCGTTTTGAGAAGCGCAGCCTTTTAGCCATCACGGTTCCTGCCTGAAGTTTAATATGGCGCAAGCGGTCATCCCGGCCGAAGACCGGCGACGGACGCCATGAGCAGACGGGCGGATAAATATCTCGGCTTTAGGTGGATTACTCCGTCTACTATGCTAAAAATTGCAAACGCAAAAAATGGTTCAAGCGAGGGGCAAAGTGCTGAAGCTGCTGAAAAAAATAAAGAATGTCATAGAGACATTGGAGGAGTGGATAGAATCAAGGAGCGGGGATTCACCCGATCTCTCTGGATTCGTGGACTTGGCGCCGACCGATAAAGCAGATGCAACAGGTGTTTATACCAAGGCGCTACTATTTGCGACGCAGAATCCCAACATCACAAACATTGCATTGACTGGGCCATACGGCTCCGGAAAGAGCAGTATCATTCGGACGTTTCTTAAGCGCTACAATAGTGCGACCTTAAATATATCCCTGGCGGCGTTTGTTCCAGAAGTCGTCGATAGTTCTGCAGTCGTGACAAAGCAAGAAATTGAGAGGAGCATATTGCAGCAAATGCTCTATGGAGCGGACGCGAATAGACTGCCGCTATCGCGATTTAAGAGAATCCAGACACCAGGTAAGTTAGCAGTTTTTGTATCGTTTTTTACGTTAGTCGGCTCAGTAGCCACCTGGCAGGTGTTCTTCAAACACCCGGAAATATTTGATCCGATCTTTTTCTCCAAAATTGATGGTACGAAAATCCCGCTCTTGGGATTGCTCGCCGTGAGTACAATATTCATATGGGTTGCGTTGCATTACGTGTACATCCGCAGCATGGGCATATCGTTAAAGAGCATATCCCTCAAAGATATTGAGCTTACGCCGAGTGATGCAAAGGAAGAATCTATTTTAAATCGGCACTTAGACGAGATTATTTACTTCTTTCAATCAACAAAATATAAGTTAGTAGTCATCGAAGATTTAGACCGATTCAATAAACCCGATATTTTCGTTACGTTGCGTGAGATAAATAGTCTAATAAATGCGAACGCGGGTGTACATCGAACAGTCCGCTTTTTGTACGCCATTCGCGATAATATGTTCGAAAATACGGAGAGGACAAAATTCTTTGAATTTATCATCCCGGTCATTCCGATAATAAATACCTCCAATTCCATAGATAAAGTCTTAGAACATGGAAAGAGATTGGCCATATATGAAAAGTTAGATAGTCAATTCCTTCGAGAGGTTTCCCGTTATCTAAACGACCTTCGACTTATACAAAATATATTTAACGAGTATAAGATTTACGTTTCAAATCTAGAGGCAGACGGCGAGTCTGTATTCAATCCAAATAAGCTGCTCGCGGTTCTAATCTATAAAAATATACTACCCAGTGATTTTGAGGAATTGCACAAGAGGAAGGGGTTGCTTGCGGGAATATTAGACAAGCACGTAGAATATATCGCCCGCGTAGAGACCGGCTACAAGGCGCAAATTAACGAGATTGAGAAGCAAATATTAGCTGCGGACGCACAGTTTCCGGCAGATTTACAGGAGCTCCGAGCCATTTACGCTATGGCCCTGATAAAAAGGCTTCCCACGCACTTTAATGCTGTCGGTATACAAGGGCAGGGCGAGGTCCACTACGGTGAAATCACGAGTTATCCGGCATTCGATCAAATGGTGGATTCCCATAACGTGTTGGTTCGAAACGCTCAGCAGGGCTACGCTGCCCAGCACGTGGATATTTCGGGCTTTCAAAAGGCAGTCAATCCAAACAAGACATACCTAGAAAGAAAGCAGGAGCTGGAGCGCACATCCAGTGACTTCAAAGAGCGTTGCCTAAAATCTATCAAAGATATTCGAAGTCAAATTGCCGGTCTGCGCCTGGCGAAATTCAACGAGATTATCCGACACGAGTTAAACACATCTGCCGGCCTGTTCGATATTTTTGAAGAGAACAAAAATTTGGCTCAATATCTAGTATTAGAGGGTTACCTTGACAATTCTTACTACCAATACACATCGCTGTTTCATTCTGGTCGACTATCGCCGAATGACAATAAGTTTCTAATCCAGATACGCAGCTTTAATAATCCCGAACCGGACTTCCAGATTGACAACCCTAAAGAAGTTATCGCAGCAATGCGACCGGATGACTTCCTTCAAAACTTCGTGCTCAACAAAAGCTTGGTAGACTGTTTGTTGAGTAATCCGGTGACCTATCGGGACCAAATTTCTAAAATGCTCGAATTCATTTCGTCGAATTTTGGCGAATGCGGCGCGTTTTTCGAAATCTATTACGAAGGTGGCACCCACATTCCGGAGCTGCTCCTAGCACTGATTGGACAGTGGCCAGGGTTTCCTCAAGCTGCCATAGCGAACAGGGGAAATTTATCCCACGCAGCCTACATCCTAACGCAACTGACACTTGATCGTTTGGAAACGCTCAAAAAAACAGACCGAGCATTTTCAGACTTTGTTTCCGATAATCTCCCCGGAATTTTGGCTCTGGGAATTGATCTTGAGCCTTCACGCTTGGCAATCATTCGGCCGGACGTGTCCAATCTTACCAGCATCGAAGCGTATCCGAGTGTTTATCGCTTCGTCACCGACGAGGGTATGTACAAACTCTCTGTCGATAATATCGACTCAATCTTCCGATGTGTGCTGGGATCGGTCAATTTGTCAGATCTGCACTCAAAACATTATTCAACTGTCCTGGCCTCGGCTAATGCCCCACTGATCGCGCGAATTGAGCGAGACTTCGACGTCTATCTGACAGAGGTCCTGCTGCAAATCGATGAAAATGTGAGTGAGGATACTACTGCGGTCTTGTCTATAATCAATCGTGAGCAGCTTGCCCTCGAAGATATTGAAGCCTTTGTCGAACAACAGATTGGAAAGCTGCCCTCCCTCGCAGAGGTGTCAAGACGGGTACAGCCAATTCTGCTCAACGATCAAAAGGTCGAAGCGACCTGGGAGAACTGCCTTACATTCATTTTGAACGAGGACTTTAAGGCAGATATCTTGACCAGGTTTGTACAGGGAGGGCAATCGCTGACCCAACTGTCAAAACTGGACATCCCAATAGAGGACGCTGTCCTTCCATTGCGCCAATATCTAATTGGAAACGATGATCTGCCCAACGATATTTACCGAACCTATGTCAGGAAGCTGCCTAGGCCCTTCCCGAAGTTCCCGACGTCAATCGGTTCGGATAAGGTCAGGATACTAATCGACGAGCGCAAAATAACATTCAGCATGGAAAGTTATGAGCGTCTTGATAATTTTGCGGACCTTCAATTGCCGTTTTTGGTGAAAAATATTGCCTCATATCTTACGATGGCAGACAAGATCCCCCTGACTGATGACCAGCGCGAAGCGATCATCAAATCTGACGTCAACGACGGACAAAAGCGGAAGATAGTTGAGGCGATGGACATACCGTCGTTTGCGGGCCTTCCGGCTCGCTGCGCCATCGTGGGGCCAGTCCTAGATCGCACAGACGTCAATGTTCCGGGACTTACGGCAGAGACGGCGCAAGCCTTAGTGATTCATTCAAAGCCTATCGCTGTGCAAATTTCACTGTTCAACAAGCTGAATCACCATCTAAGTGACGATCAGGTCCGAACGACTCTACAAGCTTTGCCGTCTCCCTTCAGAGATATAAAGCCTGGCTGGTCGCGGCCGCAAATCGAAGGAACGCCCAAGAATTTAGAGCTTGTGGAATGGCTGAAACGGCGCCAGCTCATTTCCTCTTGGAAAGAGGCGACGTTTAGCGACGACATTGTGATCCACAACTTCAGAAGCTAGGTGAAAGAACAGCACCTCCGCTCTTGGGCTTTACGAACTTCCCTAAAGGTCCGCCTTGGGCGCGAGGGAGACCGGAACCAAGTCGGACCGATTAGAAGAACTGAAGGCGGTCGCTCAAACCACACTATGGGGCTATTTCTAAGATCGAGGGGAAAATGGGAAAGCATAAAGAATACTGGTTTAGATGGACGTGGTTTGGCAGCGCTACCCCCATACACCCTATGGGCGCGCTGACGTTGTTCGGCGGCATCGCCGTTGCATTTGCCATATTTTATTCGGGCCTTTGGCTCCTGCATAACGGCTACGCCAGTTTTGGAAAGCCTTTGTTCGGAGTTTTTGCAGTGTGGATCTTGTGGCTAATAATATTCATTTCAGCGAAAACCGAGCGTCGAAACTAAGGTTCGTCAGGCTTATTGAGTTGTCCACTTTGGGGAATGATACGTTGTCGCAACTGCGATGTCCGCATTGGTATAGGGTTATCGGATGCCTGCCGAGCGCCGACGTTGATCCAATCCTGAAGGCAGGCGTCGGATAAGCCTCCAGGGAGGAAGGCGCGGGAATGTCGAGCTTTGATTATGCCAGCCTATGGGGATTTGGTAAGTTTGGCACTTGGGGTGATGCCCATTTGAGCCTTTTTATGCATCCCGTTGGTTGCGAAGACGATCACAGAGTGTGGCTTTTGATAGGTTCTCTGCCAACTGCTATCGGCTGACTGGCCCAGGCATTGACCGGAACGCCAATTTGGCAACGACGGTGCCGATCGCTGTCTTTTAAGACAGCGGCACATTGCCCAACATGCGTTGTTCTGTTGCGCGATAGCGTCAGTCATGATGTGTCGATCCGGATTTTAGGTACGGGCTGATGCCGGGGCAAACACCCGCGCGCGAAGGTTTCGATCATGACCATACGCCCCCCGCAACAGCGGCAAGGATTGGGGCGTGATGGGAGCTCGTTATCATTCGCGGGCTCTGGTTCAGTTGGACATTGTGGTTCCGGCACATTGAGCAATTTGCGCGCCCGCGCGATATTCTCAGTCCGGCCACCATTGGCGAACAAGCCGTAATGGCGGATGCGATGGAATCCACTGGGAAGCACATGGATAAGGAAGCGACGGATAAATTCGTTAGGGGATAGCGTCATGACCTTGGCCTGGTCTTTGCCGCTGGCCCGGTAGTCTTTCCATTTAAAGGTTATCCCGGCATCGTTGATGGCGATCAGTCGTGAGTTGCCGATGGCAACGCGATGGGTATACCGCGACAAGTAAGCCAAGACAGCTTCTGGTCCGCCAAAGGGTCTCTTCGAATAGACGACCCACTCGGTTCTTCGAAGTGGTGCGAGATAGTCATTGAAGGTCTCTGGATCTGCCAATCTGGCGAGTTCATTGAAGACCTGAAGTCGCCCTTCGTTGTGTGCGGCCTTGAGCTTTTCCAAAAACAATCGGCGAAACAGGCGTGATAGAACCCTGACAGGCAGGAAGAAGCCGGGGCGGCAGGCAATCCATCTCAGGCCATCGTGTGATATGCCCCCTCCAGGCACGATGATGTGGACATGGGGATGGTGGGTCAAGGCCGATCCCCAGGTGTGAAGCACGCCTGTCACACCGATCTTTGCGCCCAGATGCTTGGGATCTCCAGCGATGGTGATGAGCGTTTCCGATGCGGCCTTGAACAGGATGTCGTAAACGACGGCTTTGTTCTGATAGGCGATGTCGGCGATAGCTGCCGGGAGGGTGAAGACGACGTGATAATAGGGAACCGGCAAAAGTTCGGCTTCACGATCTGCCAACCATTGCTTGGCGGCCATAGCCTGACACTTTGGGCAGTGCCGGTTGCGGCAGGAGTTGTAGGAAATAAGCAGGTGCGCGCAATCCATACACGCCTCGACATGGCCCCCAAGGGCTGCCGTTCGGCAAGAACTCGATGGCGGACATGACCTTCAATTGTCCAAGACTGATCCGTCCGGCGTTGGCGGATCGCCAAGCCGAGCCAAAGCGGCGGAAGATATCCGCGACCTCCAGTGTTGGGCGTGACACGGAATCCACCGGTCAGGCTGGCGGCCTTACTTCCGCAACGGGCAGAAAATCAAGGGGGCTGGTGATCTCGCCAATCGCTTTGAGGGCAACTCGGGTATAAAGCGCTGTGGTGTCGAGCTTCTTATGGCCGAGCAGAACCTGGATGACGCGAATGTCGGTCTTGTTCTCGAGAAGGTGGGTGGCGAAACTGTGACGTAAGGTATGTGGGGACACACGCTTAACTATCCCGGCCTGTTCCGCGGCTACGTGGCAGAGGCGATTGATCTGGCGGGGCGTCAATGGCGCCATGCCTTCATTCCAGGGGCTTGGGAACAGCCAATAGCGCGGGCGATACTGAGACCAATATGTACGCAGCAACTCAAGGAGTTGCGGCGACAACATGACATAACGGTCTTTACGACCCTTGCCCTGTTCAACTCGAACGGCCATCCGTTCACTATCAATGTCGCCGACTTTTAGAACGGACACCTCATGGACCCGCAGCCCGGTCGCATAGGCCGTGGTCAACATCGTCCTGGCCTTCAGGTTGGGCGCGGCAGCCAGAAACCTGGCGACCTCCTCCTGGCTAAGAACGACCGGCAAACGCCGTGCTTCCCGGGCGAAGACAACCCGATCCGTGACCTCAGGCCGGTTCAGCGTCGCCCGGAAGAAGAAACGTAGGGCGGTCATGGCAATATTACGGCTCGGAACGCCAAGACCAGAGGTGGACAGGTGAAGTTGGTATCGGCGGATATCCTCAAAATCCGCCTTGTCCGGGGAACGACCCAAAAAAACGGCAAAGTTCTTCACATGCCGCAAATAATCTTTCTGGACCTTTGGAGAAAACTGACGGATCGTCATCTCTTCAATCATGCGCCGGCGTAGCGGACTAACTGTCTCGTCGCTCATGGGGGAGCTCCTGTCTTGAGTGAGGTGGTTCGAAGCCCTCTATCTCAAGACAGGACATGCCCATCGCGCTACTGTTCTCTACTATTGACGTGCAAAACTACCGCGCCAGCGGTTTAGTCCTTGGGCGCTCAACCGACTTGGGTGGGAATGTCGTCGCCATTGTAATTGCTAACGGTAACGCGGTTGCGGCCAGTTTCCTTGGCTTTATACAGAGCAGCATCGGCCGCCTCCAGCAGGGCGATCGGCTCGGTTGTTTGCTTAGTTGTCGCTACACCGATGCTAACGGTCAAATTCAAATTGCCGCTGCCCGTCTCGAGGCAGGTTGAGGCGATGACCTCCCGTAGACGCTCTGCAACATCTACAGCGCCAAACGAATCCGCTCCCGGCAGGATTGCCACGAACTCTTCGCCACCGATCCGGAAGACCTTGTCGAAAGGACGCACGTTGCGCCTCATGGCATCCGCTATTACTGAAATGGCCTGATCCCCGACCGCGTGGCCATAGGTATCGTTGACGCGCTTGAAGTGATCTATATCCACCGCCATGAGCGCAGTTTGTTCGCCGAAACGCTTCTGGCGTGCGCTAACCTCGACCATGGCTTCGTCAAAGGCGCGGCGGTTGCCGAGTTTTGTCAGGCTATCCTCATGTGCCAGCGTCGACAACGCTTGTTCCGAGTCGTGGATGCGGCCGATCATCCGATTAAATTCTTCGGCGACGCGTTGGAGTTCGGGCGGTATTGCAATTTCGATCCGGTGATTGCGATCACCCTCGGCGAAGCGGGAGGCGCCTGCAACGAGTCGATCGACGCTGCTAGCCATAACACGGCCAATTAAATAGACGCCGGCAAATACCATTTGGAGCGCCAATACCGCTGCAATGCCCGCGATCCAGATCGCATGATCATAGGCGCGAACGGCAGTGTCGTGGTCATCGTTAAGGTCTGCCGCTAAGCGTTCGTGAATAGTCGTCAACTTATCGTTGGCCGCCGTAATTTCGTCCTGAAATTGGCGTTGGAGCTTCAGTTCTTCAGGCGTTGCGATAAGCGTTGCCTCCGCAATAAGGCTGTTCGCGTATTGATCGGCGCTCGCCCAGTTTGCTTGCGCCCGCGTCAATAGGGGAAGCAACGATGGCTCGTCCTTAAGCGCCTCGCTCACACTGGAAAATTCGAGTTCAATCGTTTTTCTTTGGGCGCGATAGGTGTCGAGCGATCGATAGTCTCTAAGTTCGACATAGTCATCGATTGAAGGATCGGTTTCCAGGATCAGTACCCGCAAATTCTGAACTGGCAGAATTTCATGACGCTGACGATGTGCGACGTCGTTGAAAGGGTGGATGACGCCCAGATCAAGCAGAACAAAGCCGCCGATTGCGGAAACGGTCAACGGGGCGAGTGCCGTAAACATACCCAGGGCGACCCAAAACCGCAGAGATTTTCCCTGAATGAATTTAAGCAACCGTTCCTCCAACACGCGACATACAGTCCGTTATGATGGCACAATTTCCTATACAAACGGTTGACCTCAAAAAAGTCGATTGGCCTGCAATATTAAGCGCTACAAGTGTAATCGCGGCAAATGTCCGTTTATGGGGAACCCTTGCGGTAGCCAACTCAATGTCCGGAGTGGGCGCACAGGAGTAAAGGTTGCAATAAGGAAGGCCTGAAGATTATTTACAACGACCTGTAAGTTTCGCGGATAAGCTTGCGTCTAATCTCCTGACACCCTCAAGAAGGAGACCGATATGTTGGCATTTTTTATTGAACCAAAGCACCGCCTTGTGGCGTTTTTCATCGCGATAGCGCTGGCGATATCGGGCCTTGTATATGGATTCAGCACCGGCGCGTTCCAACAAAACAACCGCGAAGCGCTGAGGGCCGAGCGTGAAGCCGCCAAGGTGACGGACGTACGCTAAAGGAAGCTTATGCCAGAGGCGGACCACGATTTTGCCGGATGGATCACGCCGCACCTGAACCGGTTGGCGCGGATCAGCCGTGCCTTCGCCGCCCCGGCTGATCAGCACGACCTCATGCAGGAACTGCTGATTTCGGTGTGGAAGGCGCGTCCGGCCTTTCGTGGTGAAGCGTCGCCGGCGACCTTTATTTACCGCGTGGCCCATAACCGTGCCCTGACTTGGAAACGGCGCGATACCCTCATGGGCCTGCGTTTTTTCAATGCGCGGCATGAATTGGCGGATGTGGCCGCCGATACTTGCCGTGAGTTTGATCAACAAAGGCTGGATAGGCTTTATACCGCTATCCGTCAGCTTGCGCCGGTTGACCGGTCGTTGATGCTGCTGTCGCTGGACGGTGTGGCCTATGCCGACATGTCTGCGCTACATGGCCTGAGCGAAAATACAATTGGCGTCCGCCTGAGCCGTGCCCGTGCGCGGCTGGTGGCCATTGTCGGGGAGATGTCTGATGGATTTTGATACCCTTGAGCGCCTGTGGCGGAGTGAGGCCAATCATCAGGCCAGCGTGGCTGAGACCTATGTCGTCAAATCAACCCTGAAGACACTGAAAAACCGGCGGCGCAAGGTCGCAACCGGTATGGGGCTGGTTGGACTCGCCCTGACGACATGGACATTTATGATTCTCTATGCCTTAGCCGTGGGCAAGATCGCTAGTCTTGCTCGTGAATGGGGGATAGTCGCGCTGCTCATCGTCTCATGGGTAGCTTTCTTTGCAGCGATTGTGCAACAATGGCGGCATATGAATGCGCACCCGCACACGACCGACACCATGCCGGAAGTTCTCCGGGCACTGATTGATGAGAACCGCACTGCGCAAGCCAGAACCCGCATGATGGCGATGGCGCTGATCGCCTTTATAGCGGTTTTGGGCCTATGTCTGTGGCAACTTTATTCGGTCGGTAAGATGGAGCTACAGCATGTGGTGCAAGGCTCGATCCTTTTCGGTGCCGCCCTGGGGCTATCGAGCCTTATGCACACCATACGATATGTGCGCTTATTACGACCAGAAGGTAAGCGGTTGCAACGCCTGCTCGACCAATACGAAGTCGAGAATTGACATGCATACTGTTCAACCGGATGCAACCATGTTGGGATTCTCAGACCCGAAACCGTTTGCTGTCTGCTTTCGGGAAGGTTTTAATCAAGCAGATACTCCCTCAGTTCCACTTCCCCCGGTGGCCGGTCAAAACGGGCCACTTGTGGCCACCTCAAAACGGGCCAGTTGAGGCCCCATAAATTAAGGTCCGCAGCAGATGTTATTCCACCCCCTCATTTGATTGAGGGAGAGAGAGTTGAACATCTTGCAGGCACATCTTCGCCAGAGCGTTATTACCCTTCTCGAGAAAGGGATCAGCCACCGAGAGATCGCGCGTCGTCTTGAGATCAATCGCAAGACGGTTGGCCTGATCGCCAAGGAACTTTCAAAACGGGCCAAGGTGGCCACCGATGCTGAGGCAGTGGCGGATTTCAAAATCCCGCACCCCGGCCGCCGGGTTTTCCACGGCCGCTGAGCAAAACGGGCCAGGGTGGCCACCGGCCTCCGTGGCTTCGGTATCGGCCTGTGAGCCGCATCGGGCGTGGATCGAAGACCAGGTCCGTCTGGGCCGCAATGCCATGAGTATTTATCGCGAGCTTGTCGACCGCCATGGCTTTGATCACCAGTACAACTCCGTCAAACGGTTCGTGGGTGGACTGAAGCAGACGGACCCGGAACGGTTTGACGTTCTTGAGTTCCCGCCTGGCGAAGAGGCGCAGGTCGATTACGGACAGGGCGCACCGACGCTGGCGCCCAATGGCAAATACAAGAAGCCGTACCTGTTCGTGATGACGCTGAAGTACTCCGGCAAGAGCTTCCGCAAGGTGACCTGGAAAACCAGCCAGGGTATCTGGGCGCAGCTTCATGAAGAGGCTTTCCGAAGCTTTGGCGGCTGTCCCGGTTACGTCGTTCTCGACAATCTGAAGGAAGGCGTCATCAAGCCAGACTTGTATGAGCCAAGGCTCAATCCGGTCTATGCGGCGTTTCTGGCGCACTACAACGTCGTCGCCGATCCGTGCCGTGTGCGAGATCCAAATCGCAAGGGCACCGTCGAAAATGCGATCCAACATACGCAAGGGGAGCTGAAGGGACGGCGCTTCGAGTTCGATTGATGATCAGAACGCGCACCTGCTGCATTGGGAAGGGCGATGGGCGTCGACGCGGATACATGGCCGCAAGAAGCGCCAGGTGATGGAGATGTTTCTTGAGGAAAAGCCACACCTGAAACCCTTGCCTGTCGACGCCTTCCGCTTGTTTACCCAAGGCTTCCGCACGGTCGACGACGCAGGCCTGGTCCAGGTTGATGGCGCCTATTACTCGGCCTTGCCAGCCAATCCCCATAGTCGCGTCATGGTCCGCGTGTTTGACGCGGATATTGAGGTCTTCAGCCTGATGGGGGCGCTTCTACGGCGCCACGGTAAGGCGGCCCGCAAAGGGGCTTTCGTCATGGCGCATGGCGACCGTTTGTTTAATCCTTCGCGGGAAACAACAAGGATCCTGAACAAGATCGACGAGATCGGCCCGGAAACGGCGACGCTGGCGCAGGCCATCTTCGTTCGCGACGGTCGCGCGTCGCACCGGACCATTTATGGCCTGTCGAACCTCGCCCGAACCTACGCATGCGCCGACATCGAGGCCGTTTGTAAGGAGGCGTTGGCGGACGGAACGGCAAGCTACAGCGCCATCCGCCAGGCGCTGGAACGCAGAGCCGCCCGTGCTTCACCCGAGCCAATGGGCTTGCGTCAATCCGGCCCGCAAATCCGCCCGCTTAGCGACTACCAGGCGTTCTGGGACACCCACACACTCAACAAAGACGAGGATACTTCCAATGACCATGTCATCCATTGAACTTGAGCGATCCTTGCGTTCCTGCAGACCCGATAATGACAAGGGCGTGTGCAACAAAAAAAAGTTTGATGCACATCACTCAAAACGTTGACAATTGCGTAGTCTGGGCATCGATTGAGGCGGGGCGATTGTTACGCCGATGCTTAAGCGGCATGTGGCATAGGGCGTAAGGCCTCCGGATTTCCCGGAGGCCTGTTTATTTCGCTACGCGGCCGTCTTTGTCTGTAGCAACAAGCGCAGCACCGTACCTGCCTCGTCCGTGCCAATGATACCAGGGGCGGTTATGGCGATCAGGCTCCGAACGCGCCGTCGATTGTGTGCATGGCGCCGGTTACGAATCCGGCTTCCGCACCTGCCAGCCAAGCGACCATCCCCGCCACCTCTTCAGGGCGGCCGTGGCGCTTGATGGCCATGAAGCTGTGCATCAGGTCTTTCATAGGTCCGTCCTCTGGGTTCGCATCCGTGTCGATGGGGCCGGGTTGGACGACATTGATCGTAATGCCTCGTGGCCCGAAATCCCGTGCCAGGCCTCGCGCCAAACCTTGTAAGGCAGACTTGCTCAGGGCATAGGACGCCATGCCCGGAACCGGCATCCGATCGCCATTTACAGAGCCGATAATAATGATCCGGCCGCCGTCCGGCATCTGGCGCGCGGCTTCTACCGAGGCATGATAAGGTGCGTGTATGTTGACCTGGAAGAGACGATCGATAGCGTCCGGTTCCTGTTCCAAGGCGTCGCCGAAGATCGCGAAGCCAGCATTGACGACCAGGACATCCAAGGGGCCGCTGTCACGAACAGTGGCAATGACGGCGTCCCGGTTGGCACTGTCCGTCAAAATGGCTTCGCTGCCCGTCTCGACCGCCAGGTTTTCTGCAGCGTCGCGTGATCCGGCATAGGTGAAACCCACCTTGGCACCGTCATCCGCGAAGCGCCGTACGATCGCGGCACCGATGCCGCGGCTGCCACCAAGCACCAGAACGGATTTATCTTTGAAACTCGTCATAACGATATCCTTGCGAAATAATATAGGAGTCGTTACATAATGCTGTATGTGATGGAGTCAAGTTTTTTGTAATGAATGCTACAAATATATCCAAGACGCGTGGCCGTCCGCGCCGGTTCGATCCAGAGGATGCGGTCGCCACCGCTCAGCACCTCTTCCATGCGCGGGGCTATGACGCGGTGAGCGTCGCAGATGTCACTGAAGCGCTGGGCATCAACCCGCCCAGCTTTTATGCGGCCTTTGGCAGCAAAGCGGGTCTTTATAGCCGGGTGCTGGAACGATGGGCAAAAACCGGTGCTATACCGCTCGATGCCATTCTGCGCCCGGATCGTCCGGTGGCCGACGCTCTGGCTGAGGTTCTGGAGGACGCTGCCCGCCGCTATGTCGCCGAGTCCGAAACGGGCTGTCTGGTTCTGGAAGGCACGCGCTGCAACGACACAGACGCGCGCGGCGCAGCGCTGGCCTGTAACCTGGCCGCCGAGTGCGTTATCCGCGACTACATCGCCGCCCGCCATCCAGGAGCCGCCGAAGAGCTGACCGACTATGTCAGTACAACCATGTCCGGTCTATCCGCCAAGGCGCGTAATGGACAGGACCTAAACCGTCTGCTCGCGACAGCACGGCTCGCGGGTCGGGTGATCGCACAGGTCCTTCCCGATTGATACCAATAAGCCGCTCGAAGAGCTTGATCCCCTTTAAGCGACCGGCGGCCTTTTTCCGCTTTGCACCGCACCAGTAGAAGCGTCGCAAGGCAGGTATACGTCCCCCGCCGACACTATATTGCTAGGCGCTCAGGGATAGCCAGGAACCGTCCGTGCTGGAAGCCATGCCGTGGCGCTTTTAAACAAGTGCGGCAATCAGCGCGTTTTTTGAGGTAGCTTTGTTGGTATAATCAGGGCGGATAAGAAACGGAAAATCCGAAAGAACCAAAGCGCATGCAAGTCTTTCCGTCTTTGCCACATAAGGTTGGAGCGTTTTGTGGTTTCGCAATAGCTGCGCTCAGCTTAGTCTATTCGAGCATTTTGATCGGGGGCTTACTCAGCTTGCCCACGCCAAGGCATCCTGTTAGCGACCCTTGGTTTGCAGCACTTGAGGTCCTAATCCTTATTTTAGCGCCGATGATTGTAGGTTTAATGGCGGCCATCAACGCGGTCGTCAGTGGAGGAAGGAAGATTATGGCGAGTTTGGCATTCGCCTTCTCCGTCATGCTCGCCCTTGTGACTATGCCCGTCCATTTCATAATTCTGACGGCAGGGCGCAGCACGGCCTTCGCTGAGACGCACTGGAACGCCGCGCGAGCTTTTCAGTGGCCCTCGGTGCCATATACGCTCGACGTGCTGGCATGGGATGTTTTTTTCGCACTCTCGGTCTTGATGGCGGCCGTGGCGCTAGGGGGGCGAGGGGCCGTCCGTTGGGTGAAATGGCTGTTTATTTTAAGCGGAGCGCTGGCTTTAGCGGGTCTAAGCGGTATCGCCCTTAACGACATGAGCTTTCGAAATATCGGCATTCTTGGATACGCCGTGATCTTTCCAATTGCGGCCGGGCTGCTTGGTAGGGAATTTAAGTCAGCGAATATTCATTGACCGAGATTCACATGACAATTGATAAAGCCTCGAACGGGCAGAGGGCATAAGTATCGCGCTGGCGAAGACGACGGACGTTGTGACAAGATAACAAGGCTGGTTTTAGCTCAGAATGGGCATCAGAGATAGAGTGAACGGAAAAAGCAGACATTTTGGCTGGGTTTAACGCTTGCCATTTTTTGATGACCAGAATTTCGATGCTTTAGGCATCAATTCTTCAAATAGATATTTTTTTATTCGCCCTCATTTAGGTGCGTTTGTGGCCGGAGCATTAATAACTAAGATTGATCGGGTAGGGACACACGATGCCATGTCCTCTGACGGCCAAGCCGCTACGCTTCCTATATTTATGCAGGCCCGGTCCGCCCAGAGCGCAGAAATTCAAATAGACGTAATCAGGCCTGACCCAACACGAAATCGTATAAAAATTAGCCGATACAGTTAACAATGATTGCCGCAAAAGAATAATACGAGAGCGATTGCTGTTTCAGTTCAAATGATAAGCTTCGGCCTAGTAAGGTATATTTAATCTATCAGGTCGCAATGCTGCTTTCAAAGGCGCGCAGAAGGCGTGTCTTGTGGAAAGTGTAGATTACCAGTGTGCGTTCTTCTTAGGCCCTCGCAGGTCGATAAATGGCGGCGCCCTAAGTGGCCCCATGGGCGTTCCTTACCGCAACCTGAATATGTCAACTGCCGCAAAGACGCGTCGGTATCAATCCTTGCCGGGGGACTTAGGTCACCGAGCAACAGGGTTCTTACGTCCCCTCTACAATTTGAGTTCAGTTCCGAGTTTTATGGCCGTTTGCACGGCCGAGTGCAGAGAGTATATATGGCCCGAAAGTTCCTTCGTCACGCGTCCTGCATCGGTTTGTTGGCCGCGTTTTTCGGCCTGTTCGAGAGCCAAGCGCACGCACAGAGTGCGACACCGCCACGTGGCCGACTTTTACTCCGCCGTTGACAGGTGCCCCGCAATATACATGAGAAATCACGTGATGTTGCCCTCGCAGCTGTGGGCACGTCCATCTACGAACGATCGTGTCGCGAGCGTAAAAAGATCGAAATGTTGTTTGCCCACCTCAAAAATATCGTCGGACTTCGAAGATTGAGGCTGAGAGGACCGTGTGGTGCAAAAGACGAATTTACGATCGCAGCGATGGTCCAAAACCTACGGAAACTAGCCAAGTTGAGGCCCATACGGCAAATGTGCGGCGCATAAGGCGCTGGAGGGCCTTCAAAAACGTGAGACCGATCCGCAACCCCAAAAATCATGCCCATAATAGCGCGCCAGCTGTCGAGTTTTTCAACGGCATCGGCGCAAACCGCGCATTAGCACCGCTCAATATTCATACCGAAATCAGCTCTTCAACCAGCGAAAAGCGCGGATCAGGAAATCGCGCCCATCTTTTGTGATAGGTTCGCCATGCGCCATGAGCACCTTCGTCGTCGGCCAGCTTAAAATGTGTTTGAGCGCGGTCCGCGCGGCCCTGCGGTTATTAAAGGCTGAGCGGAATTTACGTGGCACGCCAGGTTCAGAACCGAGCAACCCGTCCCATTCCGCGATGAGTGCTCTCCAGCCCGTGAACCAACTGGCCGGATATTGTTGAAGGAGATCCGTGAATAGCGCCGTCGAACTGGAGCGATGAAAAAAAACGACCTCGCGTGTAATCCTGTTGCCTTCCATGATCACCTGGTCGATCTCCTCTAACCAGGCTGGCGACGGCGTATTCCCCAGTTCATTGTCAACAGGTACGGTCTTGATTATCCTTGTAACACCGGGCGCGCCATGAACCTGGGCGTCCGGGTATGCCTGCGCCCAATCGGAGATAAATAGGTGATGAAGTGTGTTTGGCGCGACCAGGTGGCGGACGCGACCGAGCGCATTCACGGCGATACGTAAGTCTTCGGATAGCGCAACCGGCGACCATATGAACAAATCTCCGCTGCAAAGCCTTATGACTGCCATGCGCGTCGGAAAATGGAAACCCAACAAACCTTGGACATTTGTGCCGTCTGCAATCCATATTTCGTCGCCGAATGGAACCAACATGTTCATCTCCGATCGTCGGGTGAGGTGCCTATGCCTTCGAGAACAAGACGAAGGATATGGTGAATATCGTTGTCGCTAAACGCTGAGCCGGAAAGAGCCGTCAGCATAGCCTGACCATAGATCCCGAGGAGTACCAGAGACATGAAATTGGCATCGTCGTCGCGACGAATGACGCCCTGATCCTGGCCTAGCCGTAAAATGTCCCGGACAAGCTTTTGAAATGAGGGCCGATCGATCGGTGGCTCAAGCGTAGGCCGATTAAGCGGCGATAACGCCAGGCGGGCAAGGGACGGATTCGCCAGGCACCAACCGGCACTGTCAAGCAAGACCTTCTCCAGCAGCCCCCTCACATCCGTGTTTTCTGCGATGAGGGTGCGATAGGCCGAATTGTTGGCTTCGACCTGCGCAATGAGTTGAAACGCGATGTCCTCTTTGGAAGCGAAAAGGTTGTAAACTGTCTTCCGTGTTAGGCCGGCGCGCTGCGCTATGTCCTCGACAGTAGCAGACGCGACATCCATCTCCCGAAAGATAGCATCCGCCGCGTTCAGAATAAGATGTCTGGAGCGTTCTGTTCGATTGGGCCTCATTTTTACACGCTAGTGTAAAATTACACACGTGTAAACAATAAATGTGTTGTCTCAGCTAAACGCCTTGAAAAGTTCGGTAAGTCAGGTGCCGGTCACAGCGGATTGATAGCGGAGACAATGTCTGCTCGTCTTAATGTCGAATGTCTGCGATGGCGCATTTGCGACTTCACCTCACTTTCAGCAACGGGGGCTAGCGCTGAATTTCACCTTGTTGTCGAACGCTAAAGCTCTGCGGCTTTGATCATGTTTACGCGTCTTGCGTGCCGGCCTTCCTCGAAGTTGGGCCGATATCGACCACCTTCCAGCCCTGTGCCTTGACGTGGTTCGCAATCAACTGCCTCAACTCAATGGCAGAATGGTCGCTTGAAAGTACTATGCGGTTTAAAGCTATCATCGATAAGGTTTCCCATTTTCAGAGGGGTTTTGAGCGCTACGCCTAAGGTGGAATGAACGCAAGAAGATCGTTGTACTTTACCCAGGCTGTGAAGCGAAATTACTAAGCTTCCTTTCCCGAGAAGGGCGCGAAGGCGCCGTTTTTTGACAACGAACGAGAATGTTTTGAGGGCATCGCTTGGTCAGGCGCTAGGAGAAATCTGACCGGATTTGATTTTTCTCCGGTTCTATGTCACCCTGAAGTTGCAGTTGCCACATGTGACTGCCAGGTCGTAGAAAGCCTGACAACGAGTGGTTTGATGCTGGCCATTCCCAGCACGAATATCCTTGACCTCTTTGCGGTCGGGAAGCCTATGGCGTATGCAATAGGCTCCGTCCGAAGGCCATAGGGACCGTCTCGTTGCGGTTTTCTAACTTCCCGATCACCAAAGGCTCGAAGTCGCCCAAGCCATAGTGCTGGGCCTCTTCTACTGGAAAGGGGTTAGACATGCGTATCCGTAATGTAGTGCGCCCGACTGCCGGCGCTTGTGTAATAATAAACGGCCGTAATGCCGTCGATATCCGCCTTGGCGAGCTGATGAAGCAACGCCGTAAGCATTTGGGTCTCACCAAGAGCGGGCTTGCTGCTCAACTGGCGCTGACCAAGGACGACATCCGTAAATACGAGCGCGGCGAAATCCCGTTCCGTGCCGATATGCTAGCGGTGCTTCCAATCGCGCTCAGGGTCCGCGTCCCATTCTTCATCGACCCGATTTCCGGCATGGTCCGGAAGGGTGGGGTGGTGCGGCCATGAACGCCATGTCACATCCCCTGCCGGCCGGATACATGACCGGCCAGTTTGACGTTGCCGGCCACGAACTAGCGTCATCACCTTCGCCGGAGCGACTGCTGGATCTGTTGCTGCTGGCGGACCAGCACGAGGCCGAGAAAGAAGGCCACGCCGCTCCACGGCCCGGACACTGGGATCAGCTTCGCGATGAGGCTGGCGCCGAACTCATGCAATTGCTGAGCGGCAATGACGAAGCGGATCATCTGGGCTGGCGAGACCCGGACACGGACTGGCAACCAAAGATGTTTCGCCACGCCCTCAATTCCATAGCCAAAATGGACAACGGCGGTCTCCTGACCCTGTTTATCCAGGCATCGGAAGCCGCCTATTTACGAGAGGCCGAGCCGATGCAGGCGCGGTGGGATCGGGTTGCAGCGCAGTGCCGCGCGGAAATACTTCGTCGGGTTGCAGCATCTAAGCCGTCAGTGTCCTTGGAAGCGGAGCCGGAACCCAGCGACGAGGATGACGAAGCCGAGGATGCTGATGATTACGTCTCTCTGCGCGATGTTTTGCGGGTCGCCGAGAACGCGTTTGGGTCTGAATTGTCGGATGCCAAACTGCTCGACCTCTACGTCCTCGTCGACAATTGTGGCGCCGGCCCTGATGACGAGATCTTTGACGACATCCTCGATCCCATAACCGAGATGCTGCAACAACGAATAGAGCAGGGCAGCCCGGATCTGGCGCTCATTCCGCCTGTTGAAGGGTTCGACTATCCGGACCACCACGCCCACGCGCTTGTGGCTGTCCTTACGGGTGAGCTTTCCAACAAGAACCTCCTGACGATCTACCGCATGGCCTGGGACTGCGAGCCGGACTCGCCTTGGATGACTATTGCAGATATGTGCCGGGCGCAGATTTTACGCCGCATGAAGCCACCACTTCTGCGAAGAGACGACGGATACCGCGAAGATTGGAAGCGCGCGGAACTGGTGCGGCGTTTAACAGCGCATGATCAAGGAGGCCGCGATGAAACGGAAGCCTGACAAGCGACTGGTGGACGAATTGCCGGATGTCGAAGTCCCGGCCGGCGGATTTGGCCAGCGCGAACTTGCTGTCATCGAAAAGTTGTTCCGCCCGGATATGCCCGATGGGGAACTGATAAATCTATACTTCCTGATGCACGACTGGACAATGGATAGCAAGTGGGTGTTCGGGGCGCGGTTCAAGCAGATCGAGGATGTGCTTATCGCTCGAATGTGCGGGCGCGAGCCTGAGGCCGGGGAGGTTCGAGACCTTCCCGGCTTCGACCCGGAGGACTACCGTGAAGCCACCGAGTTCGTTTGTAGCGGCGAGTTCACAGACTGGCAGATACTTGAACTCTATGCCATCGCCCAAACCAACCTGACGGATGATGAGATCGGCCATAGGTGGCAAGCCATTCTCGATCTGTGCCGGGCGCAAATTCTTCGCCGCATCAAAACTACCCGCGCGGCCGCGACCCGTCGAGCTGACGATGAAACAGCGCCCCGCGCCGGTCGAACGCCTGCCGAAATCGAAGCTCGACATGCCGCCAACGAGAAATACGGCGAACGTATCAGGACATGGCGGGGAAAAGTTGGCATGTACGAGCGGGGTTTGGGCGCCGCGCTTTGCCTGACAGAAAAGGACATCATAGAGGCGGAGGAGGGAAACCCAGCAATTGATCCTCGGATGATGCTCCTGCCTTTGATACTCGCGGACGATTATTGCCAGGCGTATGAGGATGCGCATCGTTCTAGTGCGGCGACCTATGTGACGCAGTTCTACGAAGCGAGCAGGCGAATGACGCCGAAGGTGCGGGCGATATGGCTGCTCCACCATGTCGATGGTCTGACGGTTGCCGAGATCGCCGAGTGGCAGGGTATCAGTATATCCATGGTCAGCCAGCGCCTGCGGGAGGCTGAGAGGGACGTGGCGCGGTATGGCCCCCAGCCGCCCAAGCCAACAGCACGCAAGCTGCGTGGGCCAAGGCAATGAAGCCGGCAGGCCCGGATTACGCTGCGTCAATTAGACGATACCGCCATCGGTTCCTGGAAGACGCGCTTTGCGGCTGGTGCGTCTTCAGGTTCACGCTCTTTAGGGAAGGCAGGCCTCGCTTTCATCCGCCCATTCCAAAGGCCTATGAGGTGAGGCGTCTTCAACGTGCGATCCACCAGGCCCAGATGGAAGAGACAATACGCGCCGAAAAGCTACGCTGGATTTCCATCATCGCCAGGATGCCGATTACGCTGCGCGCCGTCCTATTTTTCCGAAGATGGGACAATTTAAATTACGCAGAAATCGAGGCGCGAACGGGCATTCCGGCCTTCCTTGTGCAACGCCTCATCGTGCGCGCGTATGTGCTCTTAGTTTATTATGAAATGGCCTCCGAATAAGATCGAGGCGATGTTCATCTACGGGTAGCTTGAAATGTGACGTCGGTACTATGACCATCCGGTCACAGGGCGTCGCTATTTGACGCCGCGTTTGGTCCAGGCGTTATCCTCCGGCTTGGCGAACACAACATCTTTGCCGTCCATAACGGTTAGGAACGGTTTTTCAGACACGCCCATGGTAACGGAGCCGGTTCCATCCCATTGGCGGAAGAAGGCTCCGCCCCCTGGCTCAGCCAACAGTAGCATGACCTGTTTGCCTTGTTTTTCCGGGCCTGAATCCAGCGAGAGCATGGCGTTAGCATAACCGTTCATGGTGCCGTAGCCGCCGCGTTCCGTGCCCGACCCGTCATAAATCAGCATCCCCCCCATCTCGCGGGGTTTGAAATTCCTCGGCTTGCCGTTGAGCGTTACCTGCGGCAGGTTGCCGGCCAGTACGACGCGGTCAACTCCCTTGTCGTCGTAAACCCTGATCTCCTTGACGCGGAGTGTTTTTGCCGTCTCCAGCCCATGCAGTCTGTAAGCCTGATAACCCGCCACGCCAATAAGCCCGACCACGACCAAAGATAGCAGGGCCGTCGTGACGCCATGGCGCTTTTCAAGCTTCGATATTCTCTCATCTACTGTCATGACGTTCCTCCAGCTATGTAACGAATTACGGGTATTGAATACCGGGTAGGTCAAAAAACTTAGACCGGATCAAACCGGCCTGTGAACTCAGAATCGGCGTAGTACTTGAGTTTGTATGCGATGTGCGGCGCTTGCCCGGCCAGGAACAACAATTCCGATTCCGGGGGCAGGCGCCGTACCTCATCCGGGGTCAATAGCGGCCGGCCGGTATGTTGCTCGCCATAGGTGATGCCTGACTCCTGGGAGTTCTGGTTGCGGCTCATGGTCTGGAAGACGACCGTGCTCTGGCCCAACAGATCAGAAATCAGCCGCGCACTTTCATGATCATTGACGCCGAAGACCTGGAGGACGCCGAAGCCGCCGTCGCGGAGTACCATCCACGATGAGATAGGAACCCTGTCTCTCGTTCTGCAAACGGCCTACCGGCACCGCAAGATCCACGGCGTGCCGGATCTGTCGCCGCCCTACAGGCAACAAAAGAAAATCATCCATCGACCCTGGTTCACTCTGGCTGAATATAAGCAGCTCTATAAAGCCGTAGCAAAAGCAGCGCGCGAAGCGCCGGAGCGCTACAAATATGCCTATGAGCAGCTTTACGACCAGATACTGATCCTCGGAAACACCGGCCTCAGGCCCGACGAAGCGGCGAGATTGCAGCACCGCGATGTGACAATCGCGCACGACCGGGACACCGGCCAGAAGATTTTAGAAATCGAGGTTCGAGGCAAGACCGGCTATGGCCCGTGCAAATCAATGCCCGCCGCTGTAAAACATTACGAACGCCTGCTGGCGCGACCAAAGCAGGGGCCGAGTGGCCGCGCGAAGGATCGTAAGCGCTATGAGAAGCTTGTCGCAATAATGGCAGAAGCCGGCAAGCTGTCGCCATTGAGGCAGAAGCAATTAGAGGCGCTTGCGCCGCTCTTCAGTGAAGACGGCGCCCTCAACAGCCGTGAATATGCCAAACCCGCCGATCTTTTGTTTCCCTCAAACCATACAGTCCGCTTTCGGCATCCTGCGGCACCGGATCACGCCCCTGCGGAACCGGCATCGCAGGCGGGATCTGTGTTGTGACCGCATCCCGAACCGGTACGGGAACAGATTCCTGGGCGCTGACAGCGGAAGTGAATAAAGCCGCCGTGGCGACACTCAGCGAAAAAGCGGTGCTTTTAATCAAGCTGTTCATCAGAAGTTTCCCCTCGAATTTTCGGCAGTTCAAACCTGCCCGATTAAAGCATTGGCATAGTCTATACGTTTGGCCTTGCTATTGCGTTTCTTGGATTTTCCGATTGTAAGTCGAGCCGCTGAGCCGCAGCGCGAATACGATCATTGAAGGACTGGCGTTCAAGCGCCCCTACGGCACTCTCAATAACCTGCGACAGCGGAAGGGCCACCTGTTTGGCAAGCCGCCTCCCCAAGCGTGTAAGCCCCTGCTGGGTGGGCCATCGGGGGCGTCGAGCAACGCAATTCCGCTTTTGATATTCGACGGACGTCTGTTGGAAGATGTCGAAACGCGAGCATATTTTATGCTTTATGAGGCAATTTGTCTCACGTGACCGTTGCTTTTAACTATCCATTAGGGGTTTTGATAACACCATTATTCATAATGTTGTGTCCTGCGAGAACAGCCTCGCCGATGTAACTCGTATGCAGGTGGTTAAAATGTTTGATTTTATCAATGACCTTAAGGCTATCGTAGCCGCTATCGACGCCTCGCAAGCGGTCATCGAGTTCACGCCAGACGGGCGTGTGATCAAAGCCAATGCCAACTTTCTCCAGGTTATGGGGTATAGCTTCGATGAGATTGTCGGCAAGCACCATGAAATCTTCTGCGACCAGGCTTTTGTCAGCAGCGACGTCTATCGGCAGTTCTGGCGGAACCTGTCGTCCGGGACGTTTCAATCGGGCGCCTTTAAGCGCGTGGGCCGTGGCGGACGTGTCGTTTGGCTGCAGGCGACCTACAATCCGATCATCGATCGCAAGGGCCGGGTATGTAAGGTTATCAAATTTGCTGCCGACATTACGGAGACGAAGCTGCGGGAACTGGATTCAATCGGCAAGATGGCGGCCATTGACCGCGCTCAAGCCGTCATCGAATTCAGCCCGGATGGAACAGTCCTTGCCGCGAATGAAAACTTTCTGGACGTCCTTGGATATCGTCTGGATGAGATCAAGGGCCATCACCACCAGATGTTCTGCGACCCGACCTATGTGGCCTCTCCAGACTATAAGCGTTTCTGGTCGAGGTTAGCGGCAGGCGAGTTCATTGCCGACGAATTCCGCCGGATCGGCAAAGGCGGTAAGATCGCTTATATCCAGGCGTCCTATAACCCGATTTTCGACGACACGGGCGCCGTCATCAAGGTGGTGAAATTCGCGACCGACGTCACCCCCGGTGTTGAGCGTAGGTTGGCCAATGACACGATCGGTCGGGCCATCGACGGTCAGCTTGGCGATGTGCTCTCCCAGATGGATGGCGCTAATCAAATGGCCTCTGGCGCGTCGAGCGCGTCGACCGAAACCAGCGCCATGGTCAATGCCGTCGCGGCGGCGGCCGAGGAGCTTAGTGCGAGTGTTCGTGAAATCGCCGAAAGCATGACGGCGGCGAAGTCAGGTGTTGAGAGCGTGTTCCGCCATGCTGAGACGGCCAACGGCTCTGCCGCCAGCCTGGCGACATCGGCCGAGTCCATGAACAGTGTAGTGACGTTCATTCAGGACATCGCCTCCCAGATAAATCTCCTGGCGCTGAACGCAACCATAGAGTTGGCCCGCGCCGGAGAAGCCGGTAAAGGCTTTGCGGTTGTGGCCTCCGAGGTCAAGTCACTAGCCAATCAGGCGTCGACCTCTACCAAGACCATTGGCGACGAAATTGCCAGGATCCAATCGATCAGTGGTGAGGTGGCGGCCGCCCTCAACCTCATTTCAGAACTCTCTGACCCACGTGCTTGACAGTGTCGGCAATGTTGCCAGCGCGATCGAGGAGCAGCATGCGGTGACGGGTGAGATTTCCTCGAATATGCAATCCGCCGTGTCGGCGATTCAAGACATCGAGAATAGCCTAATCCGGATAACAGGGGCGTTTGGCGCCGTGGTCACCGCGTCAGGGGATGTGAAGATCAATGTCGAACGCCTTGTGGCATAAAAGGCACTTCGGCCATGATCGATAATGCGGTTATGCCAAGGCTGACTTAAGCATATTGCCTCGTTCTTCCGGGGAATATGCAAGATTTTTGAAGGATGAAATTCGCCTTTCTTGATTGAAACTTAAGGCATAACTCGGAGAGACTAACCCGATGCAGCTTCGTGGCAAATTTATCATTCTTGGGACGATAAGCGCCCTCCTGGTCGCGGGTATGGCGTCCGCGAATTGGCAGGCTGGTCAATTGTCCAGAACCCATATGCAACAGGCCTCGGCTATTTCCAGGATAACCCAGCGGCATATGGAAGGCGATATGATGCACGACGCCATGCGCGCAGATGTGTTGGCGGCTTTGGTCGCGCAGCACCGTGGCGCGGAGGCTGAGTTATCTCGTGCGCAGCAGGACTTTCAGGCCCACGCCGCTAAGTTTGGCGACAACCTGAAGCAGAATCAGGCCGAAGCCTTGCCAAGCGATCTCAAGGTGCGCTTTGACACGGCTCTAAAGAGTTTGAACGACTATCGCTCTGCCGGCGAGGCTATAATTACGTCGGTCGCGAAAGCGCCACCAGGGCCCGGGACATCTGTCGACACGGCGCTTTTTGAGCAGCAGTTTTCGGCTATGGAAGACAGCAACGAGGCCTTATCCGAGCAGATTGCGGTCTGGATGACAGCTACGGAGGCGCGGGCCGCTGAGGACGAAGGCCGTATAGGCGCCCTGGTCATTCTTTTGTCGGTCCTGGCCGTGGCCAGCGTGGTCGCCACAAGCGTCTTCCTGTGGCGGGATGTCCTGCGTCCATTAGCCGGCTTGTCGCAGGGTATTGCCCGCATTGCGGGGGGCGACACCGATGTTGACGTGCCTTTTGCAGCCCGCCGGGACGAAATCGGTATACTGGCCCGCGCGACCGAAACGCTTAGGGGGACGGCAAAACAAGCCTTTCTCGTCAATAATATGGTTCAGGCCATGCCGACCCCGGTGATGGCTGTTGATGTGCATAATGATTTCACGATCAGCTATGTTAATGCGGCAACCCAGGGTCTGCTGGATCGCTTGAAGGGGCATTTTCCCTCTTATGATGGCACCTTGGTCGGTCGTTCAATTGATATGTTCCACAAGACCCCAGAACACCAGCGACGTTTGTTGGCGAATGCAGACAACCTTCCACACCGGGCGCGTATTCGACTGGGTGAGGAGAGCATCGACCTGCAGATCTCAGCCGTGCAGGATCATAGAGGCGAGTATGCTGGCGCTATGCTGTTGTGGGATATCGTGACCGACCAGGCGCAACTCAGTCAGGAGTTTGAGGTTAGGGTTCAGGATGTGGTTGCCGGTCTGGCGGCCTCAGCCGTAGACATGTCTCAGATCGCTGAAACGGTCTCTGGGGAACTTAAAAAAAGTGCAGATCTGGCGGTTTCAGCCTCTTCGGCAGCAAGTCAGACCACCTCCAGCGTCCAGACCGTTGCGGCGGCGGCTGAGGAAATGGTCGCTTCCATCCGCGAAATTTCCGAACAGGTGCAGACAGCCAACCGGCTGGTGTCGGAGTTGTTTCAAAAAGTTATGGATGCCGATCTGGTCGCGCAAAAACTATCCGGCGCGTCAGACAGGGTAACCGAGGTGACGACGGTGATCGGCGACATTTCAAGCCAGATAAACCTCCTTGCCCTCAATGCGACGATTGAGTTGGCTCGGGCAGGGGAGGCGGGGCGTGGCTTTGCCGTGGTCGCAGGGGAAGTCAAAAGCCTTGCGAACCAGACCCATCGATCTATCGGTGAGATCAATGTGGTGATCGATGACATGCGGGTCGCTACCAGGGACATTATCAGCGTGCTTGCGGATATCCGGACGGCCGTTGATGCCATCACCAGCGCGACCACCTCAGTGGCGGCGGCGGTTGAAGAGCAGACCGTAACCACTCAGGATATCGCCCGCAATATGGCCTTTGCCGCCGATGGCACCCGTATGATCAGCGAAAATCTTGAAAAGGTTTCGTCATTCACATCCCATAGCGAAGAAGCATCGGCGCACCTGCTTGGTTCGTCTCAGTCCGTCTCGCATCAGGCCGACGCTTTAAGTGGCCGCGTAGCGGATTTTCTTAACCGGTTGAACCGGGCTTCGTAAGTCTAACGTCTTGGAGGGCGCTCGGTGCGCGTGAGATGAATCCTCTCGCGTTAAGGTATCGCATCAGTGATCGGCTTTAGTCAGGACGCAGGAAAGCAGACTCTCGCCTTGACCTGCGGCATTTCCTCCTTTATAGCCCGCAAACCATTTTCGAGGTGCGCCGTCATAAGTGCATCCTGATCCATCATTATGCAGGGGCTGTGTCCCCGCCGTAACCTCCATAGCGCAGGTTGCGGCTTTTGTGTTTGTTTGGTGAAGGGCCTCCTGAATAGCAAGCCGTCTCTTCACGAGACTCCTGAAACCCTATGATCGCCCGGCCAAACGGCACAGATCATATTGAAGAAAGCCATCGAGCACGATGCCCACAGTTAACCAGCTTATCCGTAAGCCACGCCAGCCCAAGCCCAAGCGCAACAAGGTGCCCGCCCTTAAGGGTTGCCCGCAGCGTCGCGGCGTTTGCACGCGCGTCTACACCACCACGCCTAAGAAGCCGAACTCCGCTCTGCGTAAGGTCGCCAAGGTTCGCCTGACGTCCGGCATCGAAGCCGTTTGCTACATCCCCGGCGAAGGTCACAACCTGCAAGAACACTCCGTGGTGCTGATCCGTGGCGGCCGCGTCAAGGATTTGCCCGGCGTCCGTTATCACATCCTGCGCGGCGTCCTCGATACGCAAGGCGTCAAGAACCGTAAGCAACGTCGTTCGCACTACGGCGCGAAGCGTCCTAAGTAAGGTAGAGAAATATGTCACGTCGTCACCGCGCTGAGAAGCGCGACGTTCTCCCGGACCCCAAGTTCGGCGATCTGATCGTCACCAAGTTCATGAACTACGTCATGTACGAAGGCAAAAAAGCTGTTGCTGAAAACATCATCTACGGCGCCTTCGACATCCTGGAAGCCAAGAAGAAGGACGCGACCGCTGTCGAGACCTTCCACACGGCCCTCGATAACGTTGCCCCTTCGATCGAAGTGCGTTCGCGCCGCGTCGGCGGTGCCACCTATCAGGTTCCGGTCGAAGTTCGCCCCGATCGCCGTCGTGCGCTCGCCATCCGCTGGCTGGTGAACGCCGCCCGCAAGCGTGGCGAAAATACCATGACCGAAAAGCTGGCCGCCGAACTGCTCGACGCCGCCAACAACCGCGGTACGGCCGTCAAGAAGCGTGAAGACACGCACAAGATGGCTGAAGCCAACCGCGCGTTCTCGCACTACCGCTGGTAGGACGGAGCGGGGCGGGGAGTTCGCTTCTCGCTTAAGCGAAAATATTGCTTTCATGCGCGGGTGGTTTGCGTTAAACCGCCCGCGCATACTTGCAAGTGAGATCTATATACCGGCCGTGCCCCAAGCGCGCAGCGGCAGGGCAATTTAACAAGTTTTTGAGGCTCCCCTATGCCCCGCAGTCATAAGATTGAAGACTATCGTAACTTCGGCATCATGGCCCACATTGATGCCGGCAAGACGACGACCACAGAACGGATTCTGTATTACACCGGCAAGAGCCACAAGATCGGCGAAGTGCACGATGGCGCCGCCACGATGGACTGGATGGAGCAGGAGCAGGAGCGTGGTATCACCATCACGTCCGCCGCGACGACCACGTTCTGGCAGGACAAGCGCCTGAACATCATCGACACCCCGGGCCACGTCGATTTCACCATCGAAGTCGAGCGCAACCTGCGCGTCCTCGATGGCGCTGTCGCCGTTCTCGACGGTAACGCCGGTGTTGAGCCCCAGACCGAAACCGTCTGGCGCCAGGCCGACAAGTACTCCGTGCCGCGCATCGTGTTCGTCAACAAGATGGACAAGATCGGCGCCGATTTCGACGCCTCCGTGCAATCGATCCGTGACCGTCTCGGCGCTAAGGCTGTGCCGATCCAGTTCCCGATCGGTTCGGAAAACACCCTGTCGGGTCTGGTTGACCTGGTGCGCATGAAGGCCGTTGTATGGGACAACGATGCTCTGGGCGCTAACTACCGCGACATGGAGATCCCTGCCGATCTGCTGGAAAAGGCTAAGGAAGCCCGCCAGTATCTGATCGACAACGCCGTTGAATGCGACGACGAGGCGATGGAAGCTTATCTCGAAGGCAACGAGCCTTCGGAAGCCGTGCTGAAGAAGTGCATCCGCAAGGCCGTGCTGAACGCCACCTTCTATCCGATCCTCTGCGGTTCGGCTTTCAAGAACAAGGGCGTTCAAACCCTGCTCGACGCCGTCGTCGATTACCTGCCGTCGCCAATCGACGTGCCGCCGACCGTTGGCATTGACTACAAGACCGAAGAGCCGATCACACGCAAGGCTTCGGACGAAGAGCCGCTCGCCATGCTCGCCTTCAAGATCATGGACGACCCCTTCGTTGGTAGCTTGACCTTCTGTCGTCTCTATTCGGGCAAGATGGAAACCGGCATGGGCCTGCTGAACACCACGCGTGACAAGAAAGAGCGCGTTGGCCGTATGTTGCTTATGCACTCGAACGACCGTCAGGACATCAAGGAAGCCTATGCCGGCGACATCGTCGCTCTGGCCGGCCTCAAGGATACCCGCACCGGTGACACCCTGTGCGATCCGATGAAGTCGCCAGTCATTCTTGAGCGCATGGAATTCCCTGCTCCGGTTATCGAAATCGCAGTTGAGCCCAAGTCGAAGGCCGACCAGGAAAAGCTGGGCGTCGCCCTGGCCAAGCTGGCTTCGGAAGATCCTTCCTTCACCGTTTCGACCGACCACGAGTTGGGCCAGACGATCCTGAAGGGCATGGGCGAACTTCACCTCGACATCAAGATCGACATCCTGAAGCGCACCTACAAGGTGGAAGCCAACATCGGCGCGCCGCAGGTGGCCTATCGTGAATCGATCACCCGCACCGCGGAAATCGACTACACACACAAGAAGCAAACCGGTGGTACGGGCCAGTTCGCCCGCGTCATGATCACCTTTGAACCCGGCGAACCCGGTTCGGGCTTCGTGTTCGAATCCGCCATCGTCGGCGGTGCGGTGCCGAAGGAATACATCCCGGGCGTCCAGAAGGGCCTCGAATCCGTCAAGGATAACGGACTTCTGGCCGGCTTCCCGCTGATCGACTTCAAAGCCACCCTGACGGACGGCAAGTTCCACGACGTCGACTCCTCGGTTCTCGCCTTCGAAATCGCTTCGCGAGCTGCCTTCAAGGAACTGCGTGAAAAGGGCGGCCCCAAGCTGCTCGAGCCGATCATGAAGGTCGAAGTGGTTACGCCGGAAGAATATCTTGGTTCGGTCATCGGCGATCTCAACGGTCGTCGTGGCATGATCCAGGGGCAGGACATGCGCGGTAACGCCATCGTCGTTGACGCCTTCGTACCGCTGGCCAACATGTTCGGTTACGTGAACACCCTGCGGGGCATGTCGCAAGGCCGCGCCCAGTTCTCGATGACCTACGATCACTACGAGCCCGTGCCTCAGCACGTCGCCGACGAAGTGATCAAGAAGTTCGCCTAAAACAAATATTGGCCCGTAACATTTTGTGTGCTACGGGCCACGCCAATCTTGTAAACAACCCCCTACCGAATGAAGGTCCGCTACGGCGGAGATGAAAAATGGCCAAGGAAAAATTCAACCGCTCGAAGCCTCACTGTAACATCGGCACCATTGGTCACGTTGACCATGGCAAGACGACTTTGACGGCCGCGATCACGATCACGCTTGCCAAGTCCGGCGGCGCGACGGCAAAGAACTATGCCGACATTGACGCTGCGCCAGAAGAAAAGGCCCGCGGCATCACGATCAACACGGCGCACGTCGAATACGAAACCGCCAACCGCCACTACGCCCACGTCGATTGCCCGGGCCACGCCGACTATGTGAAGAACATGATCACCGGTGCGGCTCAGATGGACGGCGCGATTCTGGTCGTTTCGGCCGCTGACGGCCCGATGCCGCAAACGCGCGAGCACATTCTGCTGGCCCGTCAGGTCGGCGTGCCGGCTCTGGTCGTTTACATGAACAAGGTTGACCTTGTTGACGACGAAGAACTGCTGGAACTGGTTGAAATGGAAGTTCGTGAGCTTCTGTCGTCCTATCAGTTCCCCGGCGACGATATCCCCATCACCAAGGGTTCGGCCAAGGCCGCGACCGATGGCGTGAACCCGGAAATCGGCGAACAGTCGATCCTGGCTCTGATGCAAACGGTTGACGAATACATCCCGCAGCCGGAGCGTCCGGTTGACCTGCCGTTCCTGATGCCGGTCGAAGACGTGTTCTCGATCTCGGGTCGTGGTACGGTTGTGACGGGCCGCGTCGAGCGCGGTATCGTTAAGGTCGGTGAAGAAGTCGAAATCGTCGGCATTCGTCCGGTTCAGAAGACGACCTGCACGGGCGTTGAAATGTTCCGCAAGCTGCTCGACCAGGGTCAAGCTGGTGACAACGTCGGCGTTCTGCTGCGCGGCACCAAGCGTGAAGACGTTGAGCGCGGCCAGGTTCTCTGCAAGCCCGGCTCGATCACGCCGCACACGAAGTTCGTGGCTGAAGCCTACATCCTCACCAAGGAAGAAGGCGGTCGTCACACCCCGTTCTTCACCAACTACCGTCCGCAATTCTACTTCCGTACCACCGACGTGACGGGCATCATCCGCCTGCGCGAAGGCGTGGAAATGATCATGCCTGGCGATAACGCCGAGCTGGACGTTGAACTGATCACCCCGATCGCCATGGAAGAGAAGCTGCGCTTCGCTATCCGTGAAGGTGGCCGCACCGTCGGCGCCGGCGTAGTCGCCAAGATCGTGGAATAGTTGAAGGCGAGGGGCCATTGGCCCCTCGACCCCGATACGCGACGGTGGTTAGATAACGACCGATAAAACTAAAAGACCTCCGGCTTTAGGGCCGGGGGTCTTTTAGTTTTGCAGGCTGCTAATTAATCTCTGTCGAGTTATGGGATCAAAGGGCCTGTGGCCCTTTGCCTTCAATCTTGTTTTGACAGCTCTGCGTCTCCCGCTCATCATAGGCGCGGGTGGCTGTCGGAGAGAGAATATGCGGATAGTTGTAATCCTGTTGGGCGCGATGATGTGCACGGCGTGCGCCGGCATGTATAGCGGCGTTGGTGTGAGTCATGCCGTACAAGCGCAGCAGGCGCCCTCACGATGATCCTGATCGGCCAATATGACAGTCCCTACGTGCGGCGCGTCGGCATTGCCCTGACGCTCTACGGTTTCACGTTCGAACATCGCCCGTGGTCGACCTTCGGCGACGGCGACAAGATCGCGCCATTTAACCCGTTGCGTCGGGTGCCGACCTTGATCCTCGACACCGGCGATATCATTCTTGAGAGCGCCTATGCGCTTGACTGGCTCGATGAGCAGGTGCAGGCGGCCGACACTATAGAGCCGCTGATCGCTGCTTCGGGGCCTGACCGGCAAAAGGCGCTCTATTATATAGCGTTGAGCAGCGGCTTTTCCGACAAGGCCATCGCCCTGTTTTACGAACAGGTGCTGCACAAGGAAACATCGCCTGTCTGGTTGGAGCGTTGCCAGACGCAGATCGGCGCCGTGCTTGATGTGCTGGAAAATATTCGCGCCGAGGCCAAATCGCGCTGGCTGCTGGGTAGCACGATGACGCACGCCGATATCATCCTGGCGTGCAGCCTGCGCCACGCGCGCGAAGCCCATCCGGCGATCGATTTCGCGGCCTGGCCGGCCCTGGCGTTTCATAGCGCTCAGTGTGAACAACTCGATGTTTTCAAGGCGATTTCGCAGCCCTTTATCGGCCCTCCCAGCCAGGATTAAGCCTTGGCTAACCTTGCCGCTTAGCCGGGTGTAAACCCTGTCGTGCTACAACCGGCGCTCATAAAGGTTGCAACAAGGCGAAAAATCGGATGAGCGGACATGCGGAAACCCAGGTCGACATTCTCCGTCCGCAGGACCTGACGCCTGAGGACGCGCGCCTTTGGTTGGGTTTCGTGGCGTCGCGTCCGGAACTGTCCGGTCCCTATTTCGATATCCGCTACGTGCAGGCTATGGGCGCGAAGGTGCCAGGCGGTGCGGTGGCGCGAATCGCGCAGAATGGCCGTGTGGTCGGCTATTTCCCGTTTCAGATCCGTGCCGGCGCACTGCAGCCGTTGGGTGCGCCGATGACCGATTATCACGGACTGATCGGTGAGGCCGGCTGCCCGTTCGATTATATGGCCTTGCTGAAGGCGACCAGAGCCAAACGGCTCGATTTCCAGGGCTGGGTTGGCCCGATGTGCGGAAAGGCGGAAGCGCTGGTGCTTCAGCGCCGCGTGGCCGATACGTCGGAAGGCTTCGATGCCTGGTACGCCAAACAGGATCATGAGCATCACAAGTTTTTCAAGAATGTCGCGCGCTGCGAACGCAACATCGCCAAGGACTTCGGCGGCTTCGATTTTACCTGGGAGCGGGTGACACAGGAGGTCCTCGACTGGGTGATCGCGCTCAAGCGTGAGCAATATAAGAAGAGTGGCCTGCACGATATCTTCGAGTGCGGCTGGACGCGTGACCTGCTCGATAACCTGGCGGTGTTCGATGACGAGGCCTATGGCCTGCGCGCCGGTGTTTTTCGCCATAACGGCAAGCTGGTGGCTGCAGAAATCAGCCTGGCGAATGAGGACAGCGTCCATCTCTGGTTCCCGGCCTACGACCCTGCCTATTACCGCTATACGGTGGGGATTGTGCTGACCATGGCGATCATCCGCGAATTGTCACCCAAGGGCATCAGGAGTTTCGATTTCGGCACAGGTGGCGAGGATTACAAATCACCGTTGACGACCTTTGGCGGGAATTGTTATGAAGGCAGTCTGCAATATACGCCGCGTATCGCCAGCCGTATGGTCGATGCGACCGTGGCCATGCTGCCGGCCAGACCGAAGGTGGAGCAGGTGCGCCTGAGTTTGCGGCGCCGTGTCAATGTCATCCGCTCGACCGAGGTGAGCTTGGTGGGATGGGGCAAGGCGGTTTACGCCATGGGCCAGCGTGCCCTCATGCGCATCAGGCCCGCCAAGGTCTGATAGACCCAAATCACTTTCTAGGTTAAACGACGTCCAATTCCCCGACGGGGAAGGGGATAACTGCGCGTGGAAAGCCAAAGAATCCTCTGTCGCTTATTTTCTCACGCTTTCATGCAATTGAGGCTTGACGAAAGCGAGTTGTTTGGGCATAAGCGCCACTCTGTTAGATCGGCTGTGGCGTCCTCGGGCGTCAAACGCGGTCTGCAAGCATAAAGCAAGACAGGTCTTGCATCCTCTTTTAAGAGGCTTTGACCTGTTTGTTCAACGGCCCGCGCGGGTAATACCGCGAGGGCTTTGTTTTTGCGGATATCGCGTTCGTGCTCAGGTTTCTGAGGGCGAGTTGGTCTTTGAAATGGTTCACTGGACGCGTTAAACGCACCTTCTTTGGGAATACGAGCGATATGGATCGTCAAAATATCCGCATCCGGCTCAAGGCCTTCGATCACCGCGTCCTGGATCATTCCACACGTGAGATCGTCAATACGGCCAAGCGCACGGGTGCTACCGTCCGGGGGCCGATCCCCTTGCCCACGCTGATCGAGCGTTTCACCGTCAACCGTTCGCCGCACGTCGACAAGAAGTCGCGCGAACAGTTCGAAATCCGCACGCACAAGCGTGTCCTCGATATCGTCGATCCGACCCCGCAGACTGTGGACGCGCTGATGAAGCTCGACCTGTCGGCTGGCGTCGACGTCGAAATCAAGATTTAAGGGCGCGGACAATGAGCCAGACTCAAAGAACAGGCCTTCTCGCCAAAAAGCTCGGTATGACCCGCTTCTTCGATGAAGCCGGCGTTCATGTGCCGGTTACCGTGCTGTCGCTCGAAGGCTGTCAGGTTGTCGCGCAGCGCACTCAGGAGCGGGACGGCTACGTCGCCCTGCAGCTCGGTGCCGGTACCCGCAAGGCCAAGAACGTTTCCAATCCCGAGCGCGTCCGTTTCGCCAAGGCTCAGGTTGAGCCTAAGGCCATCCTGACCGAGTTCCGCGTCACGGAAGACGCCCTGGTCGAGGTCGGCGCCGAGCTTTCGGCCGATCACTTCGTCGAAGGTCAGCGCGTCGATATCCAGGGGACGACCATCGGTAAAGGTTTTGCTGGTGCCATGAAGCGCTGGAACTTCGGCGGCATGCGCGCCACCCACGGTGTTTCGGTCTCTCACCGTGCTCACGGTTCGACCGGTCAACGCCAGGATCCGGGCAAGGTCTTCAAGGGTAAGAAGATGGCCGGTCATCTGGGTGTCGAGACTGTCACCACGCTGAACCTCACTGTCGCACGTATCGACGCTGAACGTGGCCTCGTCTTCATCCGTGGCGCTGTCCCGGGTGCGGAAGGTTCCTACGTGAAGATCCGCGACGCTGTTAAAAAGGCGGCTCCGGCCGGTCTGCCGTTCCCGGCTGGCATCAAGAAGGCGGCTTCGGCTGCTGTTGAAGCTGCTCCGGAAGCTCCGGCAGCTGAAGGGGCTGAATAATCATGAAACTCGACGTTATCAAGCTTGACGCCTCCAAGGCTGGCTCGGTGGATGTTTCGGATCTCGTTTTCGGGATCGATGAAATCCGCTCGGACATCCTGTCGCGCGTCGTCAACTGGCAGTTGGCCAAGCGCCGCGCCGGTACGCACAAGGTGCAAACTCGTAACGAGAATTCTCGCACGGGTAAGAAGATGTACAAGCAAAAGGGCTCCGGCGGCGCTCGTCACGGTTCGCGCCGTGCCCCGCAATTCGTCGGCGGTTCGCGCGCCTTCGGTCCGGTTGTTCGCTCGCATGCGTTCGACCTGACCAAGAAGGTCCGTGCGCTCGGTCTTCGCCATGCGCTTTCGTCCAAGATCAAGTCCGGCTCGCTGATCGTTCTCGATCAGGCCGTGATCGACACCCCGAAGACGCAAACACTTCTGGCTTCCTTCGAGAAGCTGGGCCTGAAGAACGCTCTGTTCATCACCGGTCCGGAAGTGGATGCCAACTTCGCTCTCGCTTCGCGCAACATCCCCAATATCGACGTCCTGCCGACGGCCGGTCTGAATGTTTATGACATTCTTCGCCGCCATACGCTGGTTCTGACGAAGTCGGCGGTTGAAGCTATCGAAGCGCGCTTCGCAGTGGAGGCCTAAGTATCATGGCTGCTACCATCCGTAATTTCGACGTTCTTCTGTCGCCGCACATCACTGAAAAGGCCACTCTGCTTTCTGAGCAGAACAAGGTCGTCTTCAAGATCGCGCTCGACGCCTCGAAGGACGAAGTCGCTTCCGCCGTTGAAGCCATTTACAACGTCAAGGTCACCAAGGTGAACACACTCGTCACCAAGGGCAAGACCAAGCGTTTCAAGGGCGTCAAGGGTCGTCGCGTTGACGTCAAAAAAGCAATCGTGACTTTGGCCGAAGGCCAGACGATCGACATCACAACCGGTCTGTAAGGGAAGGGCAAAGCAAATGGCTTTAAAGCAATTTAATCCGACTTCGCCCGGCCGTCGCAGCCTGGTGCTTATCGACCGTTCGGAACTCTTCAAGGGCAAGCCGCAAAAGGCTCTGACCGAAGGTCTGACCAAGTCGGGCGGCCGTGGTGCGCAAGGTCGCATCGCTGTTCGTTTCCGTGGCGGCGGCGCTAAGCGCCTCTATCGCATCGTGGACTTCAAGCGTCGCAAGTTCGACGTGCCGGCCACGGTCGACCATCTGGAATACGATCCGAACCGCACCGCGTTCATCGCGCTGATCACCTACGCCGACGGCGAGAAGGCCTACATCCTGGCCCCGCAACGCCTCAAGGCCGGTGACACGGTTATCGCTTCCGAAAAGGTCGACGTGAAGCCCGGCAACGCCGCGCCGCTGCGTTCGCTGCCGATCGGCACGATCATCCACAATGTTGAACTGAAGCCCCTCAAGGGCGGCCAACTGGCTCGCTCGGCCGGCGCCTACGCTCAACTCGTCGGTCGCGACAATGGTTATGCTCAGATCCGTTTGGGTTCGGGCGAACTTCGCATGGTTCTCGACACCTGCATGGCTACGGTCGGCGCGGTGTCTAACCAGGACCACATGAACCAAAGCCTCGGTAAGGCTGGTCGCGTCCGTCACATGGGCTTCCGTCCGCACGTTCGCGGCGTTGCCATGAACCCGGTCGATCACCCGCACGGTGGTGGTGAAGGCAAGACCTCCGGTGGTCGTAACCCTGTGACACCTTGGGGCAAGCCCACCAAGGGTCGCAAGACTCGTACTAACAAAGCGACGGACAAGTACATCATCCGTTCGCGTCACGTGAAGAAGGCTCGCTAATCATGGCACGCTCCGTATGGAAAGGCCCCTTCGTCGACGGCCACCTTCTCAAGAAGGCGGAAGCGACGTTGGCCAGTGGCCGCAAAGAGGTCATAAAGACCTGGTCGCGCCGTTCGGTGATCATGCCCCAGTTCGTGGGCATCACCTTCGGCGTTTATAACGGTCAGAAGCACGTTCCCGTGCTCGTGTCGGAAGACATGGTTGGCATGAAGTTCGGTGAGTTTTCGCCCACGCGCAACTTCCCCGGCCACGCTGCTGACAAGAAGGCGAAGAGGAAGTAATCATGTCTCAGACAAAGAATCCTCGTCGTGTTGCCGCCAATGAAGCCCGCGTAAAGCTGGTGTCGATCCGTATCAGCCCGCAAAAGCTGAACCTGGTCGCCGCCTCGATCCGCGGCCTCAAGGTGCAGCGCGCACTCAACGAGCTTGAGTTTTCCCGCAAGCGCATCGCCAAGGACGTCCGCAAGGCGCTCTATTCGGCGATCTCGAATGCCGAAAACAACCACAACCTCGATATCGACAACCTGATCGTTGCCGAATCCTTCGTGGGTAAGGGCATTGTCATGAAGCGCTTCGCTTCGCGTGCTCGTGGCCGTTCGTCGCGTATCATCAAGCCGTTCTCGGAACTGACCATCGTCGTCCGTGAAATCGGCGCAGAATCTCAAGAGGCTGCATAATGGGTCAGAAAGCTAATCCGATCGGTTTGCGCCTCGGCATTAACCGCACCTGGGACTCGCGCTGGTTCGCCGCGCGTCAGGAATACGCCAAGCTGCTTCATCAGGACCTGAAGATCCGCAAGGTTCTGAAGGAAAAGCTGAACGCTGCCGGCGTGTCGCGCATCATCATCGAGCGCCCGCACAAGAAGTGCCGCATCACCATCTACGCCGCCCGTCCGGGTGTCGTGATCGGTAAAAAGGGCCAGGACATCGACAAGCTGCGCAAGGACGTTTCCGTCCTGACGCAAGGCGAAGTGTTCCTGAACCTGGTCGAAGTGCGCAAGCCCGAAGTCGACTCGCAACTGGTCGCAGAATTGATCGCTCAGCAACTGGAACGCCGCGTGGCTTTCCGTCGCGCCATGAAGCGTTCGATCCAGTCGGCCATGCGTCTCGGTGCCAAGGGTATCCGTATGAACCTGTCGGGTCGTCTCGGCGGTGCGGAAATCGCCCGTATGGAATGGTATCGTGAAGGCCGCGTACCTTTGCACACCCTCCGTGCCGACATCGACATGGGTTTCGCCGAAGCTCTGACCACCTACGGTATCATTGGTATCAAGGTCTGGATCTTCAAGGGTGAAGTGCTCGAGCACGATCCGATGGCTCAGGACAAGCGTTGGGCAGCCGAAGCGGCCGGCCCGTCGTCGAACGAGCGCCCGGAACGTGGTGACCGTAACAATCGTGGCCCGCGCCGCGATCGCAACAATAAGGAGGCGTAACTCCCATGATGCTTCCCAAGCGTACAAAATACCGGAAGGCCTTCAAAGGCCGTATCCACGGTAACGCCAAGGGTGGTTACACGCTGAACTTCGGTTCGTATGGTCTGAAGACTGTCGAACCGGAGCGTCTGACCGCTCGCCAGATCGAAGCCGCTCGTCGTGCCATCACGCGCCAAATGAAGCGCCAGGGCCGCGTGTGGATCCGTATCTTCCCGGATCTGCCCGTCACGGGTAAGCCCGCCGAAGTCCGTATGGGCAAGGGTAAGGGCGCTGTCGACCATTGGGCCGCCCGCGTGGCTCCTGGCCGCATCCTGTTTGAAATCGACGGCGTGCCCGACGACATCGCGCGTGAAGCGCTTCGTCTCGGCGCCGCCAAGCTGCCTGTTTCCACCCGCGTCGTTACCCGTATCGACGCCGGTGTGGCCATGGCCGCGGAGTAGGACCTATGACCAAGATTGCCGATCTTCGGAGCAAGACCTCCGATCAACTGCACGAACAGCTCCTGGGCCTCAAGAAAGAGCAGTTCAACCTGCGCTTCCAAAAGGCCACTGGGCAGTTCGAGAAAACTCACCGCGTCAACGAGATCCGCAAGGATATCGCCCGCATCCAGACCCTGCTGACGGCGCAACGCGCTGCCAGCAAGTCTGTTGCCTAAAGGAAATAGACCATGCCCAAGCGCATTCTTGAAGGTCTGGTTGTCTCCGATAAGGGCGACAAGACCGTGGTTGTGAAAGTGGAACGTACCGTTCTGCACCCCCGTTTGAAAAAGACGGTGCGTGTGTCGAAGCGTTATCACGCTCATGACGAAGCTAATGATTTCAAGGCCGGCGAAAAGATTCGTATTATCGAATGTGCGCCCAAGTCGAAGCTTAAAACGTGGGAAGTTCTCCCACGCGAAGCCAACTAACTAGGAAAGTTTGAACCATGATTCAGATGCAAACTAACCTGGAAGTGGCCGATAATTCCGGCGCACGTCGGGTCATGTGCATCAAGGTGTTGGGCGGCTCGAAGCGCCGCTACGCCTCGGTGGGTGACCTGATCGTCGTTTCGGTCAAGGAAGCCATTCCTCGTGGCCGCGTGAAGAAGGGCGACGTTCTGCGCGCCATCGTCGTGCGTACCTCGAAGGACATCCAGCGTAAGGACGGATCCGTGATCCGTTTCGACACCAACGCCGCGGTGATCGTCAACAAGTCGAGCGAGCCGATCGGGACTCGTATCTTCGGACCGGTTCCGCGCGAACTTCGCGCCAAGAACCACATGAAGATCATTTCCCTGGCTCCGGAGGTCATCTAATGGCTGCTAAAATCAAAAAGGGCGACCAGGTCGTCCTGCTGACCGGCAAGGACAAGGGCCGCAGGGGCTCTGTAACCAAGGTTGTCACCAAGGACGGTCAAGCTGAGCGCGTGATCGTTCAGGGCCTGAACATGGTCCAGCGCCACACCCGTCCGTCGCAGGGTAACCCGCAAGGCGGCATCATCAACAAGGAAGCGGCTGTGCACGTTTCCAACGTGTCTCATGTTGACTCGAACGGCAAGCCGACCCGCGTCGGTTTCAAGGTCGAAGGCGACAAGAAGGTCCGTTACGCCAAGACGACGGGAGATGTCATCAATGGCTAATGCTGAAAAGTACGTTCCTCGCGCCAAGCAGGTTTACCTGGATACCATCCGGGACGCCCTGAAGGCCGAGTTCGGCTACACCAACGAAATGCAGGTCCCCAAGCTCGACAAGATCGTCGTGAACATGGGTATCGGTGAAGCGACTGCCGACTCCAAGAAGGTCAAGAGCGCCATCAAGGATCTGGCTGCGATCACCGGTCAAAAGCCGGCGGAAACCAAGGCCCGTAACTCCATCGCCGGCTTCAAGCTGCGCGAAGGTATGGTGATCGGCGCCAAGGTGACCCTGCGCAAGGATCGTATGTACGAATTCCTCGACCGCCTGATCACCATCGCCCTGCCGCGCGTGAAAGACTTCCGTGGTCTGAACGGCAATAGCTTCGATGGTCGTGGCAACTACGCCATGGGTCTTCGCGAACACATCGTGTTCCCGGAAATCAACTACGACCAGATCGATCAGATGTGGGGCATGGACATCGTTGTCTGCACCACGGCTCCGAGTGACAAGGAAGCTAAGGCGCTTCTGAAGCATTTCCAGTTCCCGTTCACGTCTTAAGCGGGTAGAGAGAGAAAATGGCAAAGAAAAGCGCTGTAAACCGCAACGAGATGGTCAAGAAGCTGGTGGCTCAATATGCCGCCAAGCGCGAAGCCCTCAAAGCGATCGCTAACGATGAGAACCTGCCTCTGGAAGAGCGTTTCGACGCTCGCCTGAAGCTGGCCAAACTGCCCCGTAACTCGAATGCAACCCGCATTCGCAACCGTTGTGAAGTCACCGGCCGTCCGCGTGCCTACTATCGCAAGCTCCACATGAGCCGGATCGCGCTCCGTCAGCTGGCCAATCAAGGCCAGATTCCGGGCATGACCAAGGCCAGCTGGTAAGAAGGAGGATATAGAATGTTCGTCAATGATCCTCTGAGCGATATGATCGCCCGTATCAAGAACGCTGCCATGCGCAAGCGTTCGAAGGTGCTCACCCCGGCTTCCAAGCTGCGTGCCCACGTACTCGACGTCCTGAAGGACGAAGGCTACATCCGTGGTTACGAAGTCGTGGAAACACCTGGTGAATTCCCGCAGTTCGAAATCGAACTGAAGTACTTCGACGGCGCGCCGGTCATCGCGGAAATCTCCCGCGTGTCCAAGCCCGGTCGTCGTGTCTATTCGTCGATCAAGGACCTGAAGCCGGTAAAGAACGGCCTGGGTATCTCGATCTTGTCGACGCCCAAGGGCGTCATGTCTGACAACAACGCCCGCGAAAACAACGTGGGTGGTGAAGTTCTCTGCCGCGTCTATTAATAGACACGGCCGAGGACACTTAAGGCATTAGAAAGTTTTAAAATGTCCCGGATTGGTAAAAAAGCCATCGCAGTCCCGGCCGGCGTGACTATCACGCTGATCGGGCAAGACATTTCGGTGAAGGGCCCCAAGGGCGTCCAGAGCTGGACTGTTGTTGAAGAAATCGAAGTCAAGCAAGACGGCGCAAGCCTAAGCGTTTCGCCGCGTGGCGAAACCGCTCGCCACCGTTCGATGTGGGGCCTGTCGCGCACGCTGATCGCCAATATGGTGAAGGGCGTGACCGAAGGTTTCGAGCAGAGCCTGGAAATGGTCGGCGTTGGTTATCGCGCAGCCCTGCAAGGCAACAAGCTGGAACTGTCGCTCGGCTTCTCGCACCCTGTCATCATCGACCCGCCCGCGGGTATCACCTTCGTGGTGCCGAAGCAGACGGAAGTGAAGATTTAGGGCATCGACAAGCAACTGGTCGGTGAACTGGCGGCTAAGATCCGCAAGATCCGTCCGCCTGAGCCTTACAAGGGCAAGGGCGTTAAGTATGCTGGCGAAAAGGTTCGCCGCAAGGAAGGCAAGAAGAAGTAAGTCATGGCTCTGTCTCCTCGTGAACAAATGGCTCGTCGCGCGCAACGTAACCGTACGCGCCTCAAGAAGCTCTCCAACGGCCGCCCGCGTTTGTCGGTGTTCCGTTCGGACAAAAACATCTACGCTCAGGTCATTGATGACCAGAGTGGCGTGACCATCGTGTCCGCTTCGTCGCTGGAAAGCGGCAAGAAGCAGGGTTCGGATGCTGCCGCGGCTACGGAAGTCGGCAAGCTGGTTGCGCAACGCGCCATCGAAAAAGGCGTCAAGGACGTCGTGTTCGATCGCGGTGGCTACATCTATCACGGTCGGGTGAAGGCGCTGGCGGAAGCCGCGCGTGAAGCCGGTCTTAACTTCTAAGGGAATCGTTCATGGCCCGTCCTAGCGAAAACCGCTCCCGCGACCGCAACGAAGAACCTTCGGAATTCGTTGAAAAGCTGGTCGCTATCAACCGCGTCGCCGCCACCGTCAAGGGTGGTCGTCGCTTCTCGTTTGCAGCCCTGATGGTCGTTGGTGACCAAAAAGGCCGCGTCGGCTACGGTCATGGCAAGGCGCGCGAAGTGCCTGAAGCCATCCGCAAGGCGACCGAAGAAGCCAAGAAGTCCCTGATCCGCGTGCCTTTGCGCGAATCCCGCACCCTGCACCATGATGGTTACGGCCGTTGGGGCGCCGGCAAGATCCAGATGCGTGCGGCCCCTCCGGGCACCGGCGTCATCGCGGGTGGTCCGATGCGTGCCGTTCTCGAAACCCTCGGTGTTTCGGACGTCGTCGCCAAGTCCATGGGCTCGTCGAACCCCTACAACATGGTTCGCGCCACGTTCGAAGCTCTGAAGGTGCAATCGTCGCCCCGTCAGATCGCCTCGAAGCGCGGCAAGAAGGTCGGTGACCTTCTGAAGAGCCGTGCCGATGGCGCTTCGTCGCCTGAATCGCTGGAGGGTTAAGAGATGGCTACTGTTACGATTAAGCAAACCGGTTCGCCGATCCGTCGTACCAAGGACCAGCGCGCCACGCTCGCCGGTCTCGGCCTGAACAAGATGGGCCGTGTCTCCGTTCTGGAAGACACCCCCTCGGTTCGCGGCATGATCGCCAAGGTCGCTCACATGGTAGCGATTGTTGAGTAAAAGATTTGAGCCCGTCCGCTGACAAAATCGGCTGACGGGCTTGATCTCTTCTGGAGCGTGCTGTAACAGGCGCGCTTCTTTGCTCTTAAAAAGGGCAAATTATTTTTCAAGCCGAGTTGGTCTCCTGACCAGCGCATTATTCATCAGTGCCCTCAAGCAGAGAAGCGATGGGGCAGCAAAAAAGGCAAAACGATGACAAAGTTGAATGAACTCCGCGACAATCCTGGCTCCACCAAGGGCCGTATGCGCGTTGGCCGTGGCCCCGGTTCGGGCAAGGGCAAGACCGCCGGTCGCGGCGTCAAGGGGCAGAAGTCCCGTTCGGGCGTTTCGCTCCTCGGCTTCGAAGGCGGCCAGATGCCGCTGTACATGCGCATGCCCAAGCGCGGTTTCAACAATCCTTTCGCCCTCAAGTTCGCTGAAGTGAACCTGTGGCGCCTGCAACAGGCGATCGACGCCGGCAAGCTCGACGCCAAGGGCGACATCGATGCGGCTGTCCTGGTTGCTGCCGGTGTCATCCGTCGTGAACTCGACGGCGTGCGTCTGCTCGGCGAAGGTGAACTGACCGCGAAGCTGTCGCTTAAGGTCTATTCCGCTTCCGCCGGCGCCATCAAGGCCGTGGAAGCGGCGGGTGGCTCGGTCGTGCAAAAGCGTACCGAAGTCGAAGCCAAGGTCGTCGCTCGCGCCGAAAAGGTCGCCGCTGCCAAGGCTGCGCGCAAGGCTTAAGCCAAACTGATTGGCCGGGTTATGCCCGGCCAAGTATGTCGTGCATTTGACGTTTCGACATGCGTACCCCATATGGGTCGGAATGGGTGAGGGCGGTTTCTCAAGAATTGCATATAACCCCATCCGACCCTTTTGGGTGATCATAAGGGCGCTGGCGCCCCATGCGAATTTGAGGACTTTATGGCTTCTGCTGCTGAACAACTCGCCGCCAATATGAATTTCGGCGCCTTTTCCAAGGCGACTGATCTGCACAAGCGTTTGCTCTTTACGCTCGGCGCGCTGATCGTCTACCGTCTCGGCACCTATGTGCCGCTGCCGGGCATTAATATGGCGGCTTTCTCGCAGGCCTTCTCCGGTCAGTCGAACGGCATTTTCGGCATGATGAACATGTTCGCCGGGGGCGCCGTTGAGCGCATGGCGGTGTTCGCGCTGAACCTGATGCCCTACATTTCGGCCTCTATTATTGTCCAGCTTATGGGCTCCGTCTATGCGCCGTGGGAAAAGCTGCGCAAGGAAGGCGGCGAAGCCGGCCGCAAGCAACTCAATCAATATACCCGCTATCTGACTGTCGTCCTGGCTCTGATCCAGTCCTTCGGTATTGCGTCTGCCATGCAGACCTCAGGCCTGGCCATCCAGTCCGGCCCCTTCTTCCTTATCACGGCTGTGGCCACCCTGACCGGTGGCACACTGTTCCTGATGTGGCTGGGTGAGCAGATCACCTCGCGTGGCATCGGTAACGGTTCGTCCATGATCATCTTCGCTGGTATCGTAGCGGTTTTGCCGAAGACTGTCGGCAGCCTGCTCAGCATGGGTTCGACTGGTGATATCCAGCCGGTGTCGTTGATCCTTATCGTCGCTGTCCTGATCGCCGCCATCGTCTTTATTGTGCTCATGGAGCGCTCGCAGCGCCGTCTGCTGGTGCAGTATCCGAAGCGCCAGGTTGGCAACAAGATCATGGGCGGCGAATTGTCGTTCATGCCGCTGAAGGTCAATACGGCCGGTGTTATTCCGCCGATCTTCGCCTCGTCGCTGCTGCTGATGCCGACCTCCGTCCTGGCTTTCGTTGGTCAGAATCCGGACAAGATCCCGAGCTGGTTGCAATGGCTGCCGTCGATGAGCGCGCAACTGACGCACGGCCACCCAATCTTCATGATCCTCTACGCGGCCATGATCATCTTCTTCACCTTCCTCTATACCTCGCTGGTCTTCAATCCGGACGAGACGGCGGAAAACCTGCGCAAGTACGGCGGCTTCCTGCCGGGCATTCGCCCTGGCAAGCGCACGGCGGAATATCTCGATTTCGTGCTGACCCGCATTACGGTTCTTGGTGCGGCCTACATCACCATCGTCTGTCTTCTGCCGGAATTCATGATTTCAGCGCTGGGCAACAGCTTCTACTTCGGCGGCACCTCGATCCTGATCGTCGTGACCGTGACCATGGATACCGTGGCGCAAATCCAGTCTCATCTTCTGGCCCACCAGTATGATGGCCTGATCAAAAAATCCAAGCTCAAGACGGGCAGCAAGTCGGCAGCCGCCGGCACCCGCGGAAGGATCGGCCGATGAACATCATCCTGTTTGGTCCCCCCGCGGCGGGTAAGGGTACGCAAGCAAAGCGTCTGGTCACGACGCGCGGCATGGTTCAGCTCTCGACGGGCGACATGCTGCGGGCCGCGATCAAGGCGGAAAGCGAACTTGGCCTCAAGGTCAAGGATATTCTGGCCACGGGTGGTCTGGTTTCGGATGAGATCGTGATCGACCTGATCAAGGAAAATTTGCCGGCCGCTGAAGCCGCCGGTGGGGCTATCTTCGACGGTTTCCCGCGGACAGTGGCGCAGGCCGAAGCCCTCGACGCCATGCTTGGTGAGCGCGGCGCGAAGATCGACAAGGTTGTCCGCCTCAAGGTGGACGAGCAGGCCCTGGTGACCCGGATTGAAACCCGCTTCGCCGAAGAAGGTCGTTCGGATGACAATCCGGAAGCCTATAAGGTGCGTCTGGCGGCTTACAATGCCCAGACCGCGCCGCTGCTGCCTTACTACGCGGCGCAGGGCAAGCTTTACGAAATCGACGGTATGGGGGCGGTGGAACATGTCGCTGCCCGTATCGAAGGGGCGCTGGCCTAAGGCTCAGGCCTGAAACGAGATTCGCCAGAGGTCGTGAAAGCGATCCTTGGTACGGGCATCTGCCCAAAAGACGGCGATGCGAAGCACCTTTGGCGCCGAGCATTCAGATAAGATTAAAAAAGTATAACCAGACTTCGTTTGGCTTGCTTTTTTAAAACTAAACCATTGACGGGAGCCAAAACCCTTCTATAAGGGCAGCTTCCGCGAAATCGCGCGTATGAATCACGGTCGGCCTGACTATTCGGGGTGACCGGGAGGCATACGTGTCACCTTTCGTTTTTTAGACGTGTTCTGCGGAATGCGTTGCAGGAGATACCTCAAGTGGCCCGTATTGCAGGCGTCAATATTCCGACCAACAAGCGCGTAGTGATCGCGCTTCAATATATTCACGGCATCGGCGCCAAGCACGCTGAAGAGATTGTTCAGAAGGTCGGCATCGAAGATGCGCGCCGCGTCAATCAGCTTTCGGATGCCGAAGTGCTGCAAATCCGCGAAACCATCGATCGTGACTATACGGTCGAGGGCGATCTGCGCCGTGAAGTTTCCATGAACATCAAGCGCCTTATGGACCTGGCCTGCTACCGCGGCCTGCGTCACCGTAAGGGTCTGCCCGTGCGCGGTCAGCGTACTCACACCAATGCGCGTACGCGCAAAGGCCCGGCGAAGCCCATCGCCGGCAAGAAGAAGTAAGGAATAGTCTGACCAATGGCTAAAGAACCTTCCCGCGTTAAAAAGCGCGAACGCAAGAACATCACCTCGGGTGTGGCTCACGTCAACGCCTCGTTCAACAACACCATGATCACGATCACCGACGCGCAAGGCAATACCGTGTCCTGGTCGTCGGCTGGCACCATGGGCTTCAAGGGCTCGCGTAAAAGCACCCCTTACGCCGCTCAGGTTGCTGCCGAAGACGCTGGCAAGAAAGCCATCGAGCACGGTGTCAAGACTTTGGAAGTCAGCGTCGCCGGTCCGGGTTCGGGCCGTGAATTGGCTCTGCGCGCCCTGCAGGCTGTCGGCTTCACCATCACCACAATCCGTGATGTGACCCCGATCCCGCACAACGGCTGCCGTCCGCCGAAGCGTCGTCGCGTTTAATTTATTATTCCCTATTTTTTTAGTCGCTCTGCCGATTTGGCAGGGCGACCTTTCCTGTCTTGAGGGACGTAAATGATCGAAAGAAACTGGCAACAGCTTATTCGTCCCGAGAAGCCACAAGTCGAAGCGGGTTCCGATCCTTCGCGCAAGATGCGTCTTGTCGCGGAGCCTCTGGAGCGCGGTTTTGGCGTGACCCTCGGTAACGCGCTGCGTCGCGTACTCCTCTCCTCGCTGCAAGGCGCGGCTGTCACCTCCGTCCAGATTGACGGCGTGGTGCACGAATTCTCCTCCATCGAAGGCGTCCGCGAAGACGTCGTCGACATTATCCTGAACATCAAGCAACTGGCGCTGCGCATGCACGCCGAAGGTCCGAAGCGCATGGTTCTGCGCGCGTCGGGTGCTGGTCCGGTCACCGCCGGCCAGATTGATGTGCCTGCCGATATCGAAGTCCTCAACCCCGACCACGTGATCTGCACGCTGGACGAGGGCGCCTCTGTGCGTATGGAATTCACCATCCAGAACGGCAAGGGTTATGTTCCCGCCGATCAGAACCGTCCGGAAGACGCCCCGATCGGCCTCATCGCCGTCGATGCGCTCTATTCGCCGGTGAAGAAGGTGGCCTATCGCGTTGAGCCGACCCGTCACGGTCAATGGCTCGACAAGGACAAGCTCATCCTGGACGTCGAAACCAATGCGGCAATCACGCCGGTTGACGCTGTCGCTTTCGCGGCGCGCATCCTGCAGGATCAACTGCAAATCTTCATCACCTTCGAAGAGCCAAAGGCTCCTGTGGTCGAAGAAGGTAAGCCTGAGCTGCCGTTCAATCCGGCCCTGCTCAAGAAGGTCGACGAACTCGAACTGTCGGTCCGTTCGGCCAACTGCCTCAAGAACGATAACATCGTCTACATCGGCGATCTTATCCTCAAGACGGAATCCGAAATGCTTCGCACGCCGAACTTCGGCCGCAAGTCGCTCAACGAAATCAAGGAAGTTCTTGCTTCCATGAACCTGAGCCTCGGCATGGATATCCCGAACTGGCCGCCGGAAAACGTTGAAGACTTGGCCAAGAAATTCGAAGATCAAATCTAGAATTTCTGCTATAAGTTAAGGGAAGCCCGGCCGAGCAATCATCCGGGCTTCCTATTTTTAGGAACTGTTTTTTTTCAGTTTCTGACTTGCCGCGAAAGACCAAAACCTTGTCGCGGTAATTTCCAGGCATTTCGCTTGGACGTCTGGAACGGGCAGGGGCCGATCGGTTGCTGACCTTTGTTTTCAGGCTCGCTTTTGGGAGACTGGACGCGCTGCGTGCCGCTGGTCTTTTGGAGAATTTATTATGCGTCACGGTTCAGGCCATCGCAAACTCGGTCGCACGTCTTCGCACCGTATCGCCATGTTCGCCAACATGGCAGCTTCGCTTATCAAGCACGAACAAATCGTCACCACCCTGCCGAAGGCCAAGGAAATCCGTCCCTTCGTCGAGAAGCTGGTGACCCTGGCCAAGTCGGGCACCCTGCACGACCGCCGCATCGCCATTTCGCGCGTCCGCGACGTGACTCAGGTCGGCAAGCTGTTTGACGTCCTCGGCAAGCGCTACGCCGATCGTAACGGCGGCTATATCCGCATCATGAAGGCTGGCTTCCGCCACGGCGATAACGCCCCGATGGCGATCATCGAATTCGTCGATCGCGACGAAGCCGCCAAGGGCCTCGACTCCGGTCCGGTGTATGAAGCCGCTGGCGACGAAGAATAGGTTTCGACCCACAGGTCAATCCTTAGAAACCCCCGGTTCGCCGGGGGTTTTTTATTGCGCTGCACCCATTTTTACGATTTGGTTACATCTGTTAACGGAGGCGTGATCAAACGTCATGAAGCGTTATTTCGCGTTTCATAAAAAGACGGTTAACATTTAGTCTAGGCAAGGCCCTGTGCGCCCTGTCTTTTGAGTTCATCGCATTTCAAGGAGGGTAACATGATTGACGATTACGCTATCGCCGACCCGGCCGAACAGACGCTGGAAGCGTCAGGCGATATGAGCCTGTCACCGGAACAAGGACAGGAGGCCGATACCACGACACCGCTGTTCTCTTTGCCTGTGCTGGATCGTATCCGCACCAGCGATTAAGCTAAAGTCCGTTCAGTAGGAAAGGCCTCCGTTCACGCGGGGGCTTTTTTAATGCCTGCTGACAGAAACGGACAGCCAGCAACTTAGAACCGGAGCCTTGACTTGGCGTATCGGCGTAATTCCGCTACAGAGCCTGTCTAACAAGAAAGACCGGACATGTCGGAAATGCCTGTAGCTGCCCCACGCAAAGCCGCCGCCGCCTTTATTCTGGTGACGGTCTTCCTCGATATGCTGTCAATCGGGGTGATCATTCCGGTGCTGCCCAATCTGATCAAGGCCTTCCTCGGCGGCTCGGTGTCCGAGGCCGGCCTGTGGACCGGCATCTTCGGCGCGGCCTGGGGGCTGGCGCAGTTCATCTTCTCACCGATCCAGGGCGGCCTGTCCGACGCCATCGGCCGGCGGCCAGTCGTTCTGGCCTCGAACTTCGGCACCGGCGTCGATTTTCTTTTCATGGCGCTGGCGCCCGGCCTGTGGTGGCTGCTGGCGGGCCGGATCATCTCGGGCATCACCTCGGCCAGCATTTCAACCGCCTACGCCTATATGAGCGATGTCACGGCGCCGGAAAAGCGCGCCAGTGTCTACGGCCTGATGGGCGCGGCCTTTGGCGTCGGTTTTGTGGTCGGGCCCAGCCTCGGCGGTGTGCTGGGCGGTGGCCTGCACTGGGGACCGATCCAGTTTGATGGCAACAACCACTATCCGTTTTTCTTCGCTGCGGCCTTGAGCCTGTGCAACTTCCTCTACGGCCTGTTCGTCCTGCCGGAATCGCTGCCGAAGGAAAAGCGCAAACCGTTCAGCTTCCATACGTCGAATCCGATCGGCGCCATCAAATTTCTGGCGCGCTCGGCGCAGGTCATGCGCCTGTCGTTCATGTATTTCCTTTTGATGTTCGGCCAGAGCGTCTTCCCGACCACGATGGTGCTCTATGCCGGTTACCGCTTCGGCTGGGGACCGACGCAGGTCGGGCTCATGCTGGCCGTGGTCGGTATCCTGTCAGCCATCGTGCAGGGCGGGCTGACCGGCATGATCACCAAATGGATCGGTGAACGCAAGGCCATGTATATCGGCATTGTCGCCTCTTTGATCGCCTATATCGGTTATGGTCTGGCCCCGAACGGCATAGTGTTTGTGGCCTTCATCTCGGTTGGTTGCCTCGGCGGTCTGGCCATGCCCAATATCCAGTCGCTGATGAGCAGCAAGGTCGATCCGAAAGAGCAGGGGACCTTGCAGGGCGCGAACATGAGCCTGACGACCCTTGGCAATATCGTGGCGCCGCTGATCTTCGGCTTTGTGCTCTCCACGGTGACCAGGCCCGGCGTGGCGATGCTCTATAGCGGCGCGGCCTTTCTGGTGGCGGCCTTATGCATGCTCCTCTGTCTGGGGCTGGCCACGGGCGTGACGCAATCGCTGAAAATCGAAAAGGCCTATGGTGGCGAGCATTAAAGGCAAATATGAGCTGACACGCCGGCGATAGCCTTGATACCGCCGCAAAGATTTTTACATTTAGCCGCACAAGCCAACCTCCGGGAATTGACATGAAACTGCGCGCCCCTGCCTATCTTTCCATCGCCGCCCTGCTGGTGGCCTGTTCGCCATCGCATTCGCAGGATGCCCAGAAATTCTCCGGCACCGGTTTCAATGACACCCTGAACGCGCCGAGCAAGGTGCCGGACAGCGCGGTCGGCATGAAGACCTCGTTTGCCCCCGTGGTGAAGACCGTGGCGCCGGCCGTGGTCAACGTCTATGCCAAGGGCGTGGCGCGTCAGCAGGTCGATCCGTTCTGGCAGATGTTCGGTGCCGTGCCGCGCCAGCAGGTCCAGCAGTCGCTCGGTTCCGGCGTCATCGTGCGCAAGGACGGCATCGTCGTCACCAACAACCACGTCATCGAGGGCGCAACCACCTTCATGGTCGTCACCAATGACCGCCGCGAATACCCCGCCAAACTCCTGCTTGCCGATCCGCGCACCGATCTGGCCGTGCTCCAGATCGACCAGAAGGGCGCCAGCTTCCCGACGCTCGAAATGGACGATGACCGCAATCTGGAGGTTGGCGATCTGGTGCTGGCCATCGGCAATCCGTTCGGCGTTGGCCAGACCGTCACCAACGGCATTATTTCCGCCCTCGACCGCACCGAGGTCGGCCCCGGCGGTGGTTCCTATATCCAGACCGACGCCGCCATCAATCCCGGTAATTCCGGCGGCGCGCTGGTCGATATGAATGGTCGCCTGATCGGGGTCAATTCGATGATCCTGTCAGGCTCGGGCTCGTCGTCCGGCGTCGGTTTCGCCATCCCCTCGGCCCTGGTCAAGCGGGTGGTCGAGAGCGCCGCCGGCGGCGCCACGCACCTGCAACGGCCCTGGCTCGGCGCCAAGGGTGACACGGTCACCAGCGACATCGCCAAGTCGCTCGGCATGGATCGCCCGGCCGGCGTTCTGGTATCGGATATCTATGCCGGCAGCCCGGCCGATCAGGCTGGCCTCAAGACGGGTGATGTCATCCTGACCATCGATGGGCAGCCAATAAATGATGCCGCCTCCCTGCGCTATCGTATCGACCTGATGTCGGTGGGCCAGACCGCCGTAGTCGACGGCATGCGCAACGGCAAGCCGGTGACGTTACGGATCAAGGCACAGGCGCCCTCAAACTCGCCGCCGCGCGATGAACGCACCATCGACGGCAAAAACCCCTTCGCCGGCGCCCATGTCGTCAACCTGTCGCCGGCTGTGGCCGAGGAGATCGGCGTCGATCCGTTCGATGCGCCGAAGGGCGTTATGGTGCTGTCGATCGACTCGGCGCGCACCTTTGCCGCCTCGGTCGGCCTGCGTCCCGGCGATATCGTCAAGTCGGTCAATGGCAAGGTGATCAGCACGACCGCCGATCTGGAAGCGGTGACCAAGGCTGGCGCGCGGCGCTGGCAGATCACCATCATGCGCCGCGGTCAGATCATCACTGCGACCTTTAGCTGATATCCGTGGCAACCACTTTACAGGCTGCGCGACCTGACCAATAGTACCGCCTTATATTTGAGGAGGCGCTGCATGTTGAAGGTATCCGTTCTGGCTTTGGTGATGGCCCTGATGGCGAGCGGCGCCAACGCACAAGCGCTGCCGGTTCCAGCGGCGGAGACGCCCGCCTTACCGGCGCCGCAGGATATCGACTATCCCGGCGTTATCCGTTTGCACGTCGATGCCACCGATCTGGATCGCCATATCATCGCCATGCGTGAGATTATTCCCGTCAGCAAGGCGGGGCGGCTGACTCTTCTGGTGCCGAAATGGCTGCCGGGCCACCATTCGCCGGGTGATAGCGACCTGACCAAGATCGCCGGACTGCATATCAGGGCGGGCGGCCCAAACGGACAACAGGAGCTGAAATGGCGGCGTGATGATGTCGATATGTACGCCTTCCACGTCGAGGTGCCGGAGGGTGTCAGCGAGGTAACGGCCGATTTCCAGTACCTGTCGCCGGTGCAGGAGAGGGACGGCGTCATCGTCCACACGCGCAACATGCTGACCCTGCAATGGGAGAACGAAAGCCTCTATCCTGCCGGCTACTACACGCGCCGCATCCCGATCCAGGTCAGCCTCACCCTTCCGAAGGACTGGCATTTCGCCACGGCGCTGGAGACGGACAGGCGCGAGGGCGATGTGGTCACCTTCAAGCCAATCTCCTACGACAACTTCGTAGATTCGCCCCTGATCGCCGGACGCTATTTCAAGCGCTACGACATGGCGCCCGGCGACAAGACGCCGGTATGGATGAACCTGGTGGCCGATGATCCCAAGGAACTCACCGTCTCGGATGATGTGCTGAAGATCCACCGCAAGGTTGTTCAGGAGGCCTATAAGCTTTTCGGGGGGCAGCACTATGATCATTACGACTGGCTGGTCGCGGTCTCCGATGAGATGGGCGGTATCGGGCTGGAGCATCACCGCTCGTCCGAGATCGGTATCGAACCGGGCTATTTCGCCAATGTCGCCGGCAAGGGCTTCGGTCGCAACATCATCGCGCATGAATATATCCATTCTTGGGATGGCAAGTATCGCAGGCCGGCGGGGCAATTCACCCCGACCTTCAACGAGCCGATGCGCAACGAGCTTTTGTGGGTCTATGAGGGCGGTACGACCTATTGGACCGACGTGCTGGAAAACCGCGCCGGCCTTTATAATTTTGAGCAGCGCCTGCAAATGCTGGCGGTGACGGCAGCGAGTTACGACATACTGCCGGCACGCCAGTGGCGCGATCTGCAGGACACGACCTACGATCCGATCATCTCAAACCGGGGGCCGAAATCATGGCCGACCTGGCAGCGCTCGGAGGACTATTATGCCGAAGGGGGATTGATCTGGCTCGATGCCGACACCCTGATCCGCGAAAAGACCGGCGGCAGGCGGTCGCTGGATGATTTCGCACGCGGTTTCTGGGGGGCGCATAACGGTTCCTACCTGCCGGCGCCCTATAGCTTCGAGGACGTGGTCAAGGCGCTGAACGATGTCTATCCGTATGACTGGGCAAGCTTCCTCAACACCCGTCTGAACCGCACAGGGACAGGCGCGCCACTGGATGGTCTGGCGCGGGCGGGTTACAAACTGGTCTATAACGACACGCCGTCTGACTTTATCAAGAGCAACGAGTCCAAGCGTGGCGGCGCAGCGCTGGGTTACAGCCTGGGCCTCAGCGTCGGCCGTGACGGCACCCTGCGCGATGTCCTGTGGGATGGGCCTGGCTTCAAGGCGGGGCTCACGGCGGGCATGAAGGTGATCGCGGTCAATGGCCGGGCCTTCGATGGCGGACGTCTGAAAGACGCCATCGTGGCGGCCCATGCGCCCGGCAACCGCGACAAGATCGAAATGATGGTGCAGGACGGCGAGTATTTTCGCAGCGTCAGCTTCGACTATCATGACGGCCTGCGCTATCCGCATCTGGAACGGATCGACGGCACGAAAGATCTGCTGAAGCCGATCTATGGGGCTGAGGACAAGCCCGTAAACAGAAAATAATTGGCGCAAGGTGTTAACGCGCGTTAACCTGTTGGTGCGGAGAATCATGTCTTCGCACCGGAGGTCAGGTTGCGTTTTTCAGCCCATGCAGGACAGGTCGAGAGCCGCGCCAGCGCCTATTGGCGTCAGCGCGTTCAGCCGGTCGAGCCTCTTGTGCGGCGGGCGGCGCGTGGTTCTGATGCCTGGCCGGATGCGCGGCAGGAGCCTGTGCATGGCCCGGCCGTCTATGTGACCCTGTCACCGGCCGCGCAGGCGCAGTTAGATCATCTGCGCCAAAGCCTCGCCGCGCGTCGATAAAATCGCAGTTTTGCCCTTTCAACTGCGGGCGCTCCGTTCTATATTTGTTTCATGTCCAAAGCCCCCCTGACTGACCTTTTCGGCACACCGGAGCCGACGCTGAAGAACACTATGCCGAAGATCGATGACGACCAGAAGCCGCTGGCCGACCGGCTGCGGCCGCAGGTGCTCGCCGATATCGTCGGGCAGGATCATCTGCTGGGGGAGGGCGGCGCCATCGCCCGCCTGATCGAGCGCGGCTTTCTGCCGAGCCTGATTCTGTGGGGACCGCCGGGCGTCGGCAAGACGACCATTGCGCGCCTGCTGGCAGAAGCCGCCGGTTACGAGTTCCAGCAGATTTCGGCGGTTTTTTCGGGCGTCGCCGATCTCAAGAAGGCGTTCGAGCAGGCGCAGTTCCGCCATGGCCAGGGCGCCCGCACCGTCCTGTTCGTAGATGAAATCCACCGCTTTAACCGCGCCCAGCAGGACAGTTTCCTGCCCTATGTCGAGGCGGGCGTCGTCACCCTGATCGGCGCCACGACCGAAAACCCGTCGTTTGAACTTAACGGCGCGTTGTTGTCACGCTGTCAGGTGTTCGTGCTGAAACGGCTCGATGATGCTGCGCTTGATGGCCTGATCGCCCGTGCCGAAGGTTTCCTGGTGCGCAAGCTGCCGCTAACGCCGGAAGCCTATGATACGCTGAAACTGCTCAGTGATGGCGATGGCCGCTATATCCTGAGCCTGATCGAGTTGCTTGATCATATGGGCTTTGACGCACCGATCGGTTCCGATGGCCTGCTGGCGCACCTGCAAAAGCGCCGGCCTAACCACGACAAGGACAAGGAGGGTCATTACAACCTCATTTCGGCCCTGCACAAGTCGGTGCGCGGCTCTGACCCCGATGCGGCGCTCTACTGGCTGGCGCGGATGCTCAATGGCGGCGACGATCCCCTGTTCATCGCCCGCCGCATGATCCGCATGGCGTCGGAAGATATCGGCAATGCCGACCCGATGTCGCTTTTGATGTGCCATGCCGCGCGTGACACCTATGAGGTTCTGGGCTCGCCGGAGGGTGAACTGGCGCTGGCGCAGGCGGTGGTGCACATGGCCTCGGCGCCGAAATCCAACAGCGTCTACACGGCCTTCAAGGCGGCTCAGAAGGCGGCGAAGGAAACCGGCCATCTCGATCCGCCGGCGGTGATCCTCAATGCGCCGACCAAGCTGATGAAGGGTATCGGCTATGGCGCGGGCTATATCTATGACCCCGACGATCCGGACGGTTTCTCCGGTCAGAACTATTTCCCGGACGGCATGAAACGCCCGAAGTTTTACGATCCCAAGGGCGATGGCCACGAGGGAAAGACCAAGCAACGGCTTGAATATCTCAGCGAACTAAGGCTTCTTAAGCAGAAGCGGTAATTTCATACGAGGGGGTAAGTATGGGGTCGTTTTTAATCTGGCATATCCTGATCATTGTCTTGGTTATGTTTGTGCCAGGGCTGGTGTCGTGCATCGTTGTTTTTAGGTTGCCGCTTCCGGAAGGGGCTAACCGTTTTGGCGCGCCGTCGCATCCGGCAGCATCCGGGCAGGCATTGGTACGCGGTTTCAAGCGCGCTTTTGTTTTTAATGGCAGGGCATCGCGTTCAGAATTCTGGTGGTTTTTGTTCTGGACGATGGCTTCGTATGTCATCATGAACGTGGCTTTCTGGAAAGCGATCGCGGCAGAAGGCGAGATTTCACGCGCGTTACTTATTCTGCCATTTGTTCCTTTGATTTTTTATTTACCCCTCCTGTCTGTTGCCATACGTCGCCTTCAGGACGCCAATCGCAGCGGATTATGGGTGTTGCTGGCCTTTGGCGGTTTTTCAGTTTTGGCGTTGCTCGTGCTTCTGGCGGAGCAGGCACGCGATGGCGTCATTGACGACGGTGATGCCTTTGGTTAGGCATCGCCCATGGTCAAGCAGTCCCCCCAACATCGTAAAGCCCTGGAAACCGGCCGGCGTCGTCCGCGTCAGGAAGCCGTAAGCACCAACCCGCGCAAATTGCCCAAGGCGATCACGCCCGAGGAGACGGCGTGGGTCAAGTCGATGATCGTCTATGAAGACGCCGATATCTTCGGTTTCAACAAGCCGTCGGGACTGTCGTCGCAAGGCGGGCGCGGCGGCGGTCATAATCTCGATGACATGATGTGGGCCTTCGCACGGCCCAACGGCAAGCGGCCCAACCTGATCCACCGCCTCGACCGCGATACGTCGGGCATCCTGCTGGTGGCCAAGACAGCGCCAGCCACCTCCTATCTCGGCAAGGCGATGATCCGCCGGGCTTTCGCCAAGACCTATCTGTGCGTCGTCTCCCATCCGCAAAACCTGCCAGACAAGGGCGTGATGGAGTTTCCCCTGCGCCGTGAGGAGCTTGGCCGCGAAGCCTATTCGCGTGTCTGCGAGGCCGATCATCCCGAGGCGCAGGCGGCCAAAACCGCTTTTGAAGTGCTGAGCCGCACCGACGAGGTGGCGTTGGTGCGCTGCATGCCGCATACCGGACGGATGCATCAGATCCGCGTTCATCTGGCGCATATGGGATCGCCGATCGCCGGCGATATCCGTTATGGCGGCGCCCTGAGCCTGGGTGGTATTGGCGTCAAGCGCCTCATGCTGCATGCCCTGCGCCTGACTTTTCCGCATCCGAACGGCAGCGGTGAGTTTACCCTGTCAGCGCCCCTGCATCAGGATGTGGTTGAGTTGTGCCAGGCGCTGGACCTAAGGGTGCTGTAATAGCAGTGAAACGTATTTTCATGCTTTATTTATCTTAATGACTATTAATTATAAATAGAAATTAATATTACCAATTTTCTCATTTCTGTTTACTGTTAAAATTACTGCCTTTTTAATCAGCGACTGATAATTTTCGGGTTTGTATTGTATAACCCCGGCGAAAAAATCGCTAATTAAGCCTCAAGGGCACCTGAATGACCGGTTTACGTGGTTTTCTGAAACGCTTTCTAACACAGACACGCGGCAATGTGACGGTTACCGTGGCCTTGGCCATTATTCCAATCGTCGCCGTGACCGGCGCGGGCGTGGAATTCGCCAATGTCCTTACGGCCAAGGCGCGGCTTCAGGATGCGGCCGATAGTGCCGCCATTGCTGCGGCGCTCAATTCCAATGGCAATCTAACGTCCCAGACGACGGCCGCCAAGAACGCCTTCTGCGATAACCTCTCCGATTCCGGCAGCGTCTCCAACACCTATTGTGGCAAGTCTGTGCGCGACGGGTTTGATACCGCGGCCGGCGAGTTGACCGTCACGACGGACAATAATATCCAGACCATGCACTATGCGGCCACCGCTACGGTGAAGACGCTGGTCGTTGGTAATATGTCCGAACTTCTGATGGGCCAGAAAACTGATATGGGCTCGGTCACCATCAGCGCCAAGGCGGATGCCGGTGTGACCATGAACGCCGCCGAGATCGTGTTCGTGCTCGATAACACCGGTTCGATGGGGCAAAAAACATCGGGCGCCACGGTCACCAAGATGGAAGCACTCAAGAGCAGCCTGGATGCGACGCTGGCCTCATTGCTCGATTCCAGCGGCAACAATATCGGCAAGACCAAGGTGGCGCTTGTGCCCTTTGATACCCAGGTAGCGCTTGATAACGTCGCCGGCATGGGCAGCTATACCGGCAATTTCGCAACCTCTTCCGATCCCTACACCTGCACGGGCCTGAGCTCTGAAAAATGTACGGTGCTGGTGGCCAATTACAGCGATATGTGCGGTTCCAGCAGCGCCTGCCTGGATAACAAGATCAACTATACCGGCACCTATACGAGCAATGGCAAGAGCTATTTTTCGGTTATGTCGACCTCGTATTACAAGACCAACAGCACCTACCGCAGCTATGGGCGCACCTATTATTACTACTACATCATGTACAAGATATCGACGTACAGGGTGAGCGGCACCAGCCTGACCTATTACAGCGGCTCCAGCAATGGCGATTATTACGGTAACGCGGCTTACTATTCGCCGCCATCGGGCTATAATTATCAGCAGTATACCGGCACGATCGCCTACACCTCGCAGGCTGCCGGCGGCTATAACAGCGGTTCGACTGTGGTGATCAAGGACAACACCACCATCACCGCCAACAGCGATCTGCTGGGCGTGACCAGTGGCGCCTGGACGGGCTGCGTGATCGATCGCGCGCAGTCCTACGATGTGACCTCGGATGCGCCGGTGGCGACGAACACCGATACCCTCTATCCGGCGTCGAAATGCGCCACCAATTCCCTGCTCCCGATCATGGATCTGACGACGGACGTCGCCGCGGTGCGTACCTACGCCACCAAGATGACGCCGGCCGGCAACACCAATGTCACCATAGGTATCCAGTGGGGTATGGAGGTTCTGTCGCCAACGGCCCCGTTTGCCGGCGGCGCTGCGTTTACGGACAAGACGATCAACAAGTATATGATCATCCTGACCGATGGTATGAATACGCAAAACCGCTGGACCACCAACAATACTGAGATCACGGCGCGGATGTCTCTGGCGTGCGAAAATGCCAAGAAACTGGGCATTACCGTCTTCACCGTGCGACTGGAATCAGGGGATTCGACCGCCCTCCAGAACTGCGCCTCGAATACGGGCTACTATTATAACCTGTCCAGTTCCAACCAGATCAGCGGCACGCTTGGCAGCATTATGAAGTCAATCAAGAAGATACGCCTGACCAACTAAGGCTGAGCTTCAAAAAGAAGAAAGGGCGCTCTTTACAGGGCGCCCTTTTCGATGGTGTCGGTCAGTTTGGGGATTAGCTGGTCAGCCTGACCTTGGTCAACTGGCCGCCGATGGTTTTGAAGGCCGCGATAAGGTCGGCTGAGCTTTTGGCATCGAAATAATGGGCGTTGTCGGTGGCGCAGCTTTGGAGATAACTGAGGGCCGTTGCGTCCTTCACACCAAAGCCAATGGTGTAGATCTCGATATTCTTCGCCCTGGCGTAGTCGCAGACCCTTTTTTGATCGGCATAGGTGACGGCAACCTGAGCCGTCGTTCCTGTGGCGACAGAGCCCGAGTTCGTTGTGTAGCCTGTATTGGCGCCATCGGTCATAAGCACGATGGTCTTGCGCGGAATCTTGTTCTTCGTGTCGTAAGCTGCCCCTTCTTTAAAGGGAGCCGGCGGAGACAACACATTAACACCCCAGATAAGTCCGCCCGGAGTATAGGTATTGCTTGTAACCTTTGTAACAAAGAGACTGTCAATGACAGAGGTGATTTTTGAACTGTCATTGGTAAGCGGCTGAATGGGCACCAGACAGGTGGAGGTTTGTTCAATATAACCCTTATAGGCCGTCGTAGGATCTGGCATCACCAGTGCGTATTGTGAGTTAACTTTTACCATCTGGTTATAGATGCAGCCATACCACTTATTTGTCGTCGTTGTTGTCGTAGCTTTTGTGCAGCTTTCATAAGGCGTGATGGCGACCGTTGTGCAGGTTTGCGCCTTGGTCCAGCAACCATAGGTCTCAGGAATACCATCAGTGTATCTTGTGCAGGTTCCCCACGTGCCGCCCGTACAGACTTGCTTAGTGCTGATGGTCGTGCATTTGGCGGGGTTGTTTGAGACCGTAGTGGTATCGTTCGGCACCGACATCCAGGTCTGGCCGCGGTTGCCGGTGCCGACATTGATGTGCTGGGCGTAGGGCACAACCGACACCTTTACATAGTCCTTGTTCGCCGGCGTCATAATCGAAGCGATCAGGCTTTTGGCGGCGGTTTTAAGCACCGCCAGCTTGGTCTGGGAGCCATCGAGAGGCTCGTTCATTGACCAGGTGTTATCCAGCACAAGGGCCACCTCCAGGGTGCCATCCGAGGCGCGGATAGAATTGCTGGTCACTGTGTAACCGAGGCGATCGAAATTCGGGTTCAGCAGACGTATGATGAAGGTGTTATAGGCGCCGGTCGCCGTGGCGGAGACGGCGCGGGTGGTGGCGTCATATTTGAACGACACCAGTTCCGCATCGATCTTGCCCTCATCGATGTTGGTCTTGAAGACCTTGTTTGCCAGGGCCTCAAGGTCCTTTTCATTCTGGAGCGATGAGATGGCAGCTGAAAGCACCGCTTCATCCAGAGCGTCACGCGTCGCGTTCTTTTTGACAGTGACAAGTGAGAAGTCAACGGCGCCGCCGATCGCGCACATCACGATCAGGAAGGTGAGGCCAAAGATAATGACCGTGTTGCCCTGGTTGTTTTTCAAGGCGGCGGCGAGGCGGTGAAATAACATGATGCGCTTCCCGTGATCTGAACAGGCGGCGCGTCGTGCCATGCGCAGGCACAGCCACACGGCCGGTTATAGTTAATGGTGAAACCGTTAAGGATTTGAAAACGATGTTACTAAAAGGCGCGGCCGTCGTTGAAGCGATCAAGAAGGACGTGCCTTATGTAACGGGCTGACAACTGGCAGACAGATTTTTGCTTTTATGCTGCCTCGCTATAGTATAGTTGACACCTAGTCTGTGACCCTAAGGAGCCGCGCATGAACCCCAAGATCGACTGGAGCGAACTGTTCTTTTCCTCCACCGGCCGGGCAGGGCAGGTGCCGTCGATCATCGCCGGCGCTATCCTGTTGCTGGCCCTGGCTGTTTACGAGTTGGTGGTGACGGGCGGTTTGCAGTTCCTCGGCTGGATCGTCTACCCGGTTTTCTTCTATTGCGGTGCCTGTGTGCTGTCGAAGCGTCTGCACGATCGCGGCCGTTCGGGCTGGTGGGCGGCAATCATCCTGTTGGCGATCGTCATGGTGTGGCCGGCGCCGACGGGTTTTTTCGATTTCATCGCGGTGGTGGTGCTGATCTGGGCTGTGATCGACCTGTGCGTCATGCCCGGTGAGCGCGGCGATAACCGCTACGGCCGCACGCTGTTCCGCCTGACGCCGCGCGAACAAAACTGACTGATATGCTGAGCGTGGCGACAACCGCTATGGCCGCACGCTGTTCCGCCTGACGCCGCGCGAACAAAACTAACTGATATGCTGAGCGCGGCGATAACCGCTACGGCCGCACGCTGTTTCGGCTGACGCTTTGCGAAGGCTGAAGGTTAGATGAGGTTTAAACACGGATAAGGCACGGATGTTGGCCTTCGGCCATCTACACGGATAAGGGCACGGATTTTATGGGCTACTTCTGGCGCATAGTTTACTGTTTGCCGACATAGTGTTGCAAGGCGAATGTCGGACGGCTTTGCCGTCAATCATGCTTCGTAACACGCTTTTCTCTCGAAAGTTTCTCTGAAATCCGTGCCTTATCCGTGTCGATGCGCTTGCGCATCATCCGTGCCTTATCCGTGGTTAAATCTTTTCTTCAACCGGGCCGAAGAGCGCCTCGAAGCTCAGCTTCAGCGCATAATCCACCTCGTCCATCGTCACCGGCAGGCCAAGGTCAAGCAGGCTGGTCACGCCGTGTTCGGTGATGCCGCACGGCACGATCCCGTCGAAATGCGACAGGTCGGGTTCGACATTCAGGCTGATGCCGTGGAAACTTACCCAACGGCGCAGCTTGATGCCAATGGCGGCTATTTTATCTTCTTTATATTTGCGCTCAAACGCCGCGGGGCTGCCTCGCAACGGCTCGGGCGGCCATTCGGCCTTGCCGTTTGATGTCGAGGCAAGCTCGCCATCAAACGGAGACGGCTCATAGCCCTTGTCCTTGCGCTCGACCCACACACCGACGCGGCCGTCGCGGATATGACCCTCAACGTTGAAGCGCCACAGGGTGTCGATGATCCAGTGCTCCAGCGCCTGCACAAAGGCGCGAACGTCCTTCTGGCGCTGGTTCAGATCAAGCATCACATAAACGACGCGCTGGCCGGGACCATGATAGGTATATTGCCCACCGCGACCGGCGTCGAAGACCTCGAAACGGTCCGGCGCGATCAGGTCCTCGCGTTTGGCCGAAACACCGGCGGTATAGAGCGGCGGGTGCTCGACGAGCCACACCATCTCGCGCGCTTCACCGGCATGGATGGCCGCAACTCGCGCCTCCATGAAGGCCAGCGCTTCCGGATAGGGCACGGGCGAGGGCACCACCACCCATTCCGGCGGAGCGCCCGTCTTTTTGGCGAAGGGCGGGGTGTTTTCGTCAGGATTTAACGTCTCGGAAAGCATGTCGCTTCAATGTGTCATAAGTTGTTAAGAGGCAAGGCCCTAATATAGGGGCTCCCTCGGTGTTGCGTGGGTTTAAGGGGCGTTTTTTCGTGTCAAATCAGGTGGGCGCTGTTCCCGTCGAAATTTCTGTACTTCTCGGGCGTTCGGTTCTGCCGATGGCGCAGCTTCTGCGCATGGGCCGTGGCGCCGTGATCCCGCTTGATGCCCACGAGCACGATGAAGTGTGGATTCTGGCCAACAACCATCCGGTTGCGCGCGGTGAAATCCAGATTTTCGAGGAAAAAATCTCGATCGTCGTGACCCGTCAGGCCAATGTTTACGACTTTATGGCCATCGGCACCTGACTTTTTCAGCTTATTTTTCGATACCCCCATATTTTTGCGAATAAGGGCTTCCCAAAGCGTTCAAGTGTTGCTATTTGCGCCCCTCTCCGGATGGCATGCGGTCATGGCGGAATTGGTAGACGCGCAGCGTTGAGGTCGCTGTGGGGCAACCCGTGGAAGTTCGAGTTTCTTGACCGCACCAGCCTTCGCTCTTAAGTAGAGCTAGACCAAGCCAATACCAGGGCAGGGTCGACGGAAGCCGGGGTTAAATTTTGAGGTGCGCTAAGCGTAGCAAGGGGAGCCTGAGCGATGAGCCAGAAGTCCGAAACCCCTCAAAAGCCCAATTCTTCTGAACCTGACATCATCACCGTGGCAGCGCCCGTCAAAGAGCGACGCGACACGCGTGACAATGACGAAATTGACGCCGAGCTGATCACGCCCGAGCAGATCGAAGACTTCGCGCTCAAGGACGATTACGCCCTTAATCCGCAATATATCTCGCTGGTCATCGACGCCGCCGATCGCGGCGACGGCCTGCGTCTGCGCGAACTGCTCGACGCGCTCCACTACGCCGATATCGCCGACCTTCTGGGTTTTCTGTCGGAAGATTACCGCGAAGAGGTCATCCCGTGGATTCCTTCCGACGCTCTGGCCGATATCCTGCCCGAACTCGACGATGACATCCGCGAGGAAGTCATTGAGAGCATGCACACGGCTGATATCGCCGAGGTGCTGCAGGAGCTCGATTCCGACGACGCCGCGGCGGTCTTTGAAGACCTTGAGGAAGACCAGCAGAAGGCGGTTCTGGCCGCCATGCCGGAATCCGAGCGCGAGGCCATCGTCACCTCGCTGGCCTATGAGGAAGAAACCGCCGGCCGGTTGATGCAGCGCGAAGTCATGGCGGCGCCGGCCTTCTGGACCGTGGGCCACACCATCGATCATATGCGCGAAAATGGCGACGACCTGCCGGAACTGTTTTTCGACATCTATGTTATTGACCCGAGCCACAAGCCGGTGGGGGCCGTGCCGGTGTCGGTGCTGATGCGCACCAAGCGCGATCTGCCGCTGTCGCAGCTCATGGAGCCGATCACCGAAATCACGGTCGATCAGGATCAGGAAGAAGTCGCCTACGTCTTTGAAAAATATCACCTGATCTCGGCGCCTGTGGTGGATGAATTGGGCCGTCTGGTCGGGCAGATCACGGTCGATGATATCGTGAACATCATCCAGGCGGAAAACCGCGAAGATATTCTCGCGCTGGGTGGTGTGTCCGATATCGAAGGCCGGGATACCGGCATCATGGGCATGGTCAAGTCGCGCCTGCCGTGGCTGTTGATCAATCTCGCCACTGCCTTCGCCTCGGTGACCGTGATCAACGCCTTCCAGGGCGAAATCGTCAAGATGGTCGTGCTGGCCAGCCTGATGCCGGTGGTGGCCTCCATCGGCGGCAATTTCGGCACCCAGGCCCTGACCGTTTCGGTGCGGGCGCTTTCGGCACGCGAACTGACGGCCGCCAACGCCACGCGCACCTTGTGGCGTGAGGTCGTCTCCGGCTGGCTGGTGGGCGCGTGCGTAGCGGCGGGACTGGCGGCGGTGACCTTCATCTTCTGGCATGACGCCAAACTGGCCGGCGTGATCGCCGGTGCCATTCTGATCAACTTCACCATGGCGGCTCTGGCCGGCACGCTGATCCCCATGGGAGCCTCGAAGCTGGGCATAGATCCGGCCGGCGCGTCGCCCATATTTGTGACCCTCGTCACCGATTTCTGCGGCTTTTTCAGTTTCTTAGGCCTGGCCGCGATTATACTCTTGTAAATCTTAAACGGTCTGTGGTTTGCTAGACTTAAGCATAAGAGCCCGAACTGTCTTGTTTTGGGGCAATCGGGTGTAATATGCCTGTCTTTTGCGGGCTTTGGGGCCAGTTTCAGGGCCAAGTTCAGGGGCTGTGATTACGGATGAGAGCGCGTCAAAAAGTTTCCCGCGCGGGGGTTGAACTCATCAAGAGTTTTGAGGGGTTACGCACACTGGCTGCCCGCCTGCCGGACGGACGGTGGACGCTTGGCTATGGTCATACCTTTTCCGCCCGCGAAGGCGCCCGTGTTACGCAGGAAGACGCCGACGCGCTGCTGCGCTTTGATCTGTTGCCGGTGGTGGATGCCATCAACAATCTCGTGCTTGTGCCGCTCAATCAGAACCAGTTCGATTCCCTGGTCTCATTTGCTTTCAATATCGGCACCGAAAATTTTGCCGCGTCGAGCGTGCTGAAGCGCATCAACGAAGGCCGGATGAGCGAAGCCGCCCTGGCCATGGATAGCTGGCGTTCGGCCGAATTCAACGGTCAGACCTATGTTCTGGCGCCGCTGATCCGCCGCCGTGCCGCCGAAAAAGACCTGTTCCTGACTCCGGAAGATATCAGTCATCAGGCCGCAGCCCTGGGTCGGCCTGTTGAGGACGCCTTGGTTGAAGCGCCGATCGCTCCGCCGGTCGAGATGCCCGTTGCGCCTCCCGCAGCCCCCGATCCGGCGCTCTACCACAATCCTTACGCCACCCCGGCCGCACCGGTGGCGTCACCAACGCAACGCCAGATTATCGATCTCGGTTCGCCTTACAGTGCGCCGGTTGAGAAGCCAGCAGAGAAGTCCTCAGAGAAGCCGACCATCGTGCGCATGGCCGATGTGTCACCCTACGCGCCGGAAGCGCCGGTTGAGCCGGCGATGAGCGCCGAGATTCAGGCCGCTATCGCACGGGCTCAGGAAGAACAGCGCCAGCGTGAAGAGGCCGCCCGAGCGGCTCAGGCGGCTCAAGTTCAGGCCCAAGCTCAAGCTCAAGCTCAAGCCATGGCGCAAGCCGTCGCCGCCGCCCGCGCGGTCGAAGAGGCGCGCCAGCGCGAGGAAACGCGTCTGCGCGAAGAAGCCCTTATTCTGGATGCGCAGCGCATGGAAGCCGCCCGCGCCGAACAGGCCCGCCAGGAAGCCGCGCGTCGTGAGCAGGCGCGTCTGGATCAGTGGCGCGCCGCCGAGGCCCGTATCGAACAGGCACGCCTTGAGCAGGAACAGTTCGAAGCTGCGCGTCAGGAGTTGGCGCGTCAGGAAGCCGCCCGTCAGGAACTGGAACGCGCCGAATGGGCGCGTGAGCAGGCGCGTTTGGAGCAGGCTCGTTTAGATCAGGCCCGCCTGGAGCAGGTCAGGCTGGAACAAGCTCGTCAGCAGGAACTGAAGTGGGAGCAGGAACGCCTTGAGCGCGTCCGGATTGAGCAGGAGCTTGCCGAACAGGCCCGTATCGAAGCCGCCCGACTTGAAGCTGCCAGACTGGAGCAAGAGCGCGTGGAACGTGAGCGTCTTGAGCGCGCCCATGCCGAACAGGCCCAGCTTGAACAGGAACGGATCGCGCGCGAGCGTACCGATCAGGTCCGGCTTGAGCAGGAAAGGCGCGAACAGGAAGAACGCGATCGCCAGACAAGCGCCGAAGCGCCGGAGCCGATCGTGGCCGATGAGGCTGAAAGAGCACGCAAGGCCGAAGCCGCCGCGGCGCTGATGCGTCTTTATTCGCCCTATGGCGGCGGCAATCTCGGTCGTCCGCTGACGCCCAATCTCTTCCCGGCCAAGCCTGCCAGCCAGCCCGACACTGTGACATCAACGCCGGTTTCCACGCCCGCGCCTGAGCCGGTTGAGCCCGCGCCCGAATTCACCCAGCACAGCGTCATTTCGCCGTCGCAGGTTGAATCGGCGCCGTTTGAAGTGGCTTCGCGCGCCGAAGATCTGACGCCGGAAACAGATTTACGGCCTGTGTTCGCGCCCGTGCCATCGGCCGCCACCATGCCGCCGCCGGTCATCACGGCGCTCAATCCCTACGCCAAGCCCGTGGCGACGCCTGACACCGCCAGCGAGACAGTGGTTGAGGTGCCGCGTCCGGCGCCGGTCAATCTGTCGGCGCCGTCCAATGCGCCTATCGCGGCCGAAGTTGGCGGCCTGAACTGGCGTGACCAGCTCCAGCGTCCTCTGCCGCAGGATTATCAGGCGCCGGCTTCACAAGTGGCGGCCGAACCTGAACAGCCTTTCCTGCGCGCCGGCCCTTCGTCCAATTTCCAGACTACCGAAACCTATGAGGACGACGATCATGCGTGGATGATGAATGGCGATCGTATCGCCCTGTCATCCGAAGAGCATCAAGGCGAGGAAAAAACCTGGTGGCAAATGATCGCCGAGACCATGTGGCTGATTATTTTCAGCGGCGTTGGTCTGGGGTGCCTGGGCTTCGCCACCGGTGCGTGGTGGCAGGCGACGCACGATCAGGTGGTTGTCCGCGCCGGTCTGGTTGATACCTACACCACCGTTTCCATCATCATGGCGGCGGCGGGCATTCTTTTCGTATCGATCTCGGTCTGGCTGATCCTGAAACGCCTCGGCGGTCTCAAAGATTAGATTATTTCCGGGTCTTCTGGTTCGGTGGCGCGTTCGTCGTGGCGATATAGCTGTCATCGGGCGTGAAGGCCGGAATGTTCGGATGGACGCTGTGGCCGAGCTTGCGCAGGGTCGTGACCGGTGAATTGAGCTGAGACAGCGTCGCCACCGTGGTCTGGTAACCGGATTCCACCGCCTTGTCGTAAGCCTTCCAGTCGCGAATCTCGACGCCTTCGGGCTCTGGTATGATCAGCAGATCCGTGGCCGCGCGCGACATCGCCAGATCAGCCGCGGTGGTGATGGTGGCAGACCGCATCATGACAGAGACAATCGGCGGGCCGCGCCGCCAGTCGCCACGCGCGAACCACGCGCCGAGATTTTTCGGCACGTGCAGCGCTCTTGGATCAAGCCCGCGCGCCCGCGTCACGTCTACACCGATAACGGTGCCGAGATGGGTATTGCGCATCATGGTGGCGGGGAAGGAGCGCATCACCGCGCCATCGACCAGCACCTCGCCATCCTCCACCACGGGCGGCAAGACGCCCGGCAAGGAAATCGACGCACGCAGGGCCTGACGCAAAAGTCCGGTCTTGTGCACCTTGAGCGCGCCGGTGGTCAGGTTAGATGACAGGCAGAAATAGGGGATCGGCATGTCCTCGATCTGGACCTCGCCGAAGTGTTTCTCCAGCCGCTTGTCGACCTTGGCGCCGGAGACCATCGAAATGAACGGCATGACGATATCGTCAAGTGGTGACGAGTTGACGAAGGCGTCCCGGATGCGTGTATCGATCTCGGCCTCATCCCAGCCCAGCGCCAGGCTGGCGGCGAGGATCGCGCCCATGGAGGAACCGCAGACGAAATCGACCGGGATGTGCGCTTCACGAAGCGCCTGAATGGCGCCGATTTCTGAAAAGGCACGGGCGCCGCCGCCTGAGAAGACCACGCCGACGCTATGGCCGGCGACGATGCGGGCGATGCGGGCGGCGTCACTGACATCATGGTGATGGACGTGGAACCAGCGCGTCGGCTTGATCACATCGAGCCAGGCCCTGGTGCGGCCCGGGGTATGCGCCTTGGCGACGCCTTCGGGATATAGCAGGACGAGATCGGGCGCGCGATGCAGCAGGGATTTTTCCCAGGCGCAGGCGGTGGGATTGGGTTTCTGGCTGGCGTCGGCCAACAAAAAAACATGATCGACCTGACGCGCGCTCAAAAGCCGCCAGTGGCTTTCATGACATTCAGCGACGTGCAGCACATAGTCGTTGTCCGCCTCGATCTGGGTAAAGGCCTCTGGTGCGGTGCCGTGAAAATCCTTGTCGAGTATAGCGACGCGATAGCCGAGCGCCCGAATTTGCACGGCGATGCGCTCGATCAGTGGGCGTATGGGCTGTTCGCTCAGGGCATAGAAGGCGAAGACATTGGGTGTGACATTGGGTGTTTCGCGCTTGGCGCGCTCAATCATCTTGCGCGCCAGGGCGAGCGTCAGTTCCGGCTTTGATTCCATGGCATCGAAGAATTCTTCGCGCGGCATGGCCAGCAGGTCGGAATCGCGCAGGGCGATGACGGTCGAGGTATGGTGGGTGCCGGCGATCAGCGACATTTCGCCGACCGGCTCACCGGGGCGGATAATGCCGATCAGCGACAGTTCGTCGTGATCCTCATCGTGGCGGAAGGCGCCGAGGCGTCCTGACCGCAGCAGGTAGAGGTGATCCGATTCGTCGCCGGCGCTGAAAAGGCGCGAGCCGCCGGGCAGGGAGATCAGGCTGGCGCTTTGCCCCAGCGTGGTGCCGAAAAGGCTCTCAAGGGCAGCCTGCAGGGATGGGTGTGGTTTTTTATGATGTTCACTGGACATATCGACGACGCGGTATCATTTCCTCAGCACAATTCTAGTGTTGCACTAGATGTGCGCCTGATTTGCTTCTAAAACTTTAAGCCTGTTTTTTAACCCTGTTAAGGTCTGTTCCGCGTTGAGTGACATTCATCTGGTAAAATTATGCGTTGGCGCCGACAGTCTGGACGATCTGCTGGGCTGGGAGAAGGCGCGCGGTGCGGTGTCCTATATCCACACCCGCAACCGCCCGACACGCTGGGAGGAACTGCTCGATGGCGGATCGTTGTACTGGGTCATCAAGGGCGTCATCCTATGCCGGCGCGAGATCGTGTCGTTCGATGAAGAGGCAGATCACTGGCGCGTGGGCTTGAGCACAAAGAACATTCTCACCGAAGCGCAGCCGCGCCGTGCCTTTCAGGGCTGGCGCTATCTCAAGCCGGAGGACGCGCCGCGCGATATCATCGAGGGCGAAACCGACCTGCCGCCGGATATGATGAAAGCGCTGAAAGAGGCGGGCGTTTGGTAATCAGGCCGCGATATTATCAATCAGTCGCGTCTTGCCGAGCCACAGGGCGGCGAGCAGGCGGCGGGACCTGGTATCCGGCGTGATATCGGCCAAAGTTTCAGCGTCACGCAGGGCGATGTAGTCGATCTGCCCGAAGCCCACGCGCGTGAGTTCGGCCTTGGCGTCTTCGATGCTGCCGCCGTCGCGGATGGCCTCCAGCGCCTGATGCAGTTTCGGTGCGATGGCGCGCTCTTTGGGCGTCAGGTAGGCGTTGCGCGAGGAGAGGGCCAGGCCATCGCTTTCGCGGATGGTCGGCAGGCCCACAATATCGATGCCCATGTCGAAGTCGCGCACCATGGCGCGCACGACGGCCAGTTGCTGGAAATCCTTTTCACCGAAGACGGCCACATCGGGGCGGACCTGATGGAACAGCTTCGACACCACGGTGGCGACGCCGGAAAAGAACTGCGGGCGGAAATCGGTTTCCAGTCCGAGCGCCGGCCCCTTCATCTCGATACGGCTGGCGAAGTTCTCGGGGTAAAGCCCATCGACCGTTGGTAGATAGACGAGATCGCAGCCGACGCTTTGCAGGCGGGCGACATCGCCGGCCTCATCACGCGGATAGCGGTCGAGATCCTCGGTGGGGGCAAATTGCAGTGGGTTGACGAAGATCGAGACCACCACCTTGTCGCACAGGGATTTGGCATGGCGCACCAGGGCCAGATGGCCGTCATGCAGGGCGCCCATGGTCGGCACGAAGCCGATCGTGGCCCCGCCCGAGCGCATTCCGGATATAGCCTCGCGTAAGGCTGGCAGGGTGCGAACGCGGGTTGTCTCGAAGCTCATCGGGGCGGTATCCGGCATGATCAACTGTCCGTTATTAACCATATTTCCTAACCCTCTTTAAGCGGGTTTGGCGCATAGTCGGCCTTATGACTGATCCATCCCCCATTCGTAAAGCTTTCATTTTGTGCGCTGCGGTGGTGTCCGCCGCCGCATTAACGGCTTGTGACAGCCAAAACCTGAAAGAATCTCTGGCGCGCATCAAGGCAGTGCCGGTCGACGCCAGCGGCCAGCCGTCGGATCACGCGGAGGCGAAAAGCCTTAACCGCGAGGATGTCGAGCTGGTGGTCAAGACTGCCAAGGATCTGACCGTCGGCGAGGAAGGCCTGCTCCGTGACGCCAAGGGGCCACTGGTCAATCCCAAAATCACCATTGCCATTGTCGACCCACTGAAAATACCCCCGGCTGTGAACGCCCCTCTGGAGACCGGCATCACTGCGACACCGCCCGCTGTTGTAGCGGCGTCGAGCGCTGGCCGGCTGATTCAGATCGGTTCGTTCGCATCGGCTGACGCGGCGCAGAACGCCTGGAAGGGGTTGCAGGCACGTTATCCCGGCATTGAGCAATACCGCCCCACCTATCAGAGCATCACCACCGCTGCCGGCAAGCCGATGGTGCGCCTGCGCGTCGGGCCCGTTACCGATGACAATCAGGCGCAGTCGCTGTGCCGTCAACTCGACATCCGCGACGCCTGGTGCGCCAAGGCGGGTTAGCCTGCGCTTGTCCGTAGCCGCGAACTGTGGTGAATTGGCTTCAGGTTAACCGGGGCTGTTTTCATGAAATTTTATTTCGGCGTCATGGCGGCGTTGTGCAGCCTGACCATAGGCTCGGCCGTCTGGGCTTCCGAGGCCGGCAAGGGCATGCCGCTCACGGCGCCGGGCGTGCCGCATACGCTAATCGATCTAAACGCTGATCAGCCGGACGTCGATGACGTCACTGCGCGAAAAAATATCAAAGAAGCGCTTCAAAAGGCCCAGATACAGGCGAAGGTCGTGGCGGCTCAAGGTGGGGATCTGGATGCACAGGTCTGGCTTGGAGAACACTATTCCCTCAACAGCTCCTTCCGTGATGGGGTCGAAGGACTGCGCTGGCTGATGGTGGCGGCGCAGCGCGGCGACGCGGCCTCGCAAGCGCGGCTGGCGCAAGTCTATGACGGCAATCACGGCGTGGTGCGCAACCGGGTGCAGGCCTTGCAATGGTATGACAAGGCCGCCGCTTCTGGCAATGCTGACGCACGCGCAGAACTTTGCCTGACCTACGTGCACGGCAAAGATCGTCCGCGGGATATCGCCAGGGCCAAAGGTCTGTGCCAACTTGCCGGTAATGACGCGCGCGGCCATGCTTACTACGCCATGGGTCTGATGCACGAGCAGGGCTTAGGCCTTCCTGTTGATCTTGCGACGGCGCGCGCCTATTATGACGTGGCGTCCGAACGCGGTCTGGCCGACGCCACGGATCGTCTGGGCGTTTTGGCTGAAACGCCGGACGAGGCCACGGCCCTGTTTCGCAAGGCCATGACCGGTGGGTCTCTCGCGGGTGCTGAGCATATGGCACATGCTTATGAGGTCAGCGGCGATCTGGTGGCGGCAGCGCGCCTTTACCGTTATGCAGCCACGCGTGGATCGGCCAGCGCCAGCGACTGGCTCTCCACACATCCGGCCGAATTGCTGGCCTTACCGCCTATGCTGAACCTGAGTGACGCCGGGCGTGATTTCGCCATCGTCCGCATCCCGGCGCATGATGACCTGCCGACCATCGAGACGAACTTCAGGGACTATTTCTCGCAGGCCTCCGATTACTATCCGGAGCGGGCGGTGGAGGAAGAGATCGAGGGAGAGTCGGATATCGTTTGCCATATTTCGCCACAGCGCAAGGTGACGGACTGCCTGCCGGTGGCCGAGACGCCTGTGGGTTATGGCTTCAATGCGGCCATCTTGCGTTTCCTTGATCAGGAGATTGAGGTAAGGCAAGGAACAGATCAGTCGGGCCTGCCATTGGTCGGCAGGGATTTCGAGATTATTTTCAAATGGCAGATGGAATAATCGCCTGATATGACCGCCAAGTCCGATATACGCTATATCCTGTTTGATTCCGCCGCGCGCCTCATCCCCATGATCTTCGCGGTGGTGATGTTCACCGCCGGCGCCCTGCTGCTGATTTCAGTCCTGACGCCGATCGATCCGGCCGTCATGCCGATTGTCGAGCGCAGTTTGCCGCTCGGCCTGGTCGAATTCTCGCATGCCATCGGCACTGTGATTGGTGTGCTGATGATCTTTCTGGCGCGCGGCCTGTGGGAACGCATCGACACCGCGTGGTATATAGCTCTGTTTCTGCTGTGCGGCGGCGCGGTCTTCTCGCTGACCCGCGAACTGGCCCTGATCAACGCGGTCATGCTGATCATCTGCGCCCTGCTGCTGATACCGTGCAAAAGCGCCTTTAATCGACGCTCCAACCTGCTCACCCTGTCGATCAATCCCTTCTGGGGCGTTCTGAGCCTGGCGACGCTCAGCTTCATCGTCTGGGTCGGTTTTTACGCCTATGACAATGTGCCCTATGCCCATTTCCTGTGGGTCGATGTCTCCTACCATGCCAACACTTCACGCTTCCTGCGCGGCATCGTCATCATGGGCGTCACCATCGCCCTGATTGCTCTGTACCGTCTGTTCGGCATTGCGCGCATGTTGCCGCCTATGCCGCAGGCCGAAGATATCGAACAACTGAAGGCGGTCGTCGAAGAGGCCTCAAACCCGCAGGCCTGGCTGGCCCTTTTGCGTGACAAGCATATCCTGTGGAATGGCGATCGCACCGCCTTCCTGATGTACGGTGTCTCCGGCAAGCAGTGGGTCGTGATGGGCGAACCTGTGGGGTCGGTCGCCGAGGCGACGGCGCTGTGCTGGGAACTGAAAGAAATGGCCTCGCTGGCCAACGCGCGCATGAGCTTTTATCAGGTCAGTCCGTCGATGCTGCCACTGATGCTGGATCTTGGCCTGTGGCCCTACAAGATTGGTGAAGAGGCCCTGGTCCACGTGCAGAGCTTTGATCTCGCCGGCAAGAAGGGTTATGGTTTCCGACAGACACTCAAGCGTTTCGACGGGCTGGGCGCCACCTTTGAAGTCATTTCGGTCGAGGATGTCGAGCCGCATCTTGCCCGCTTGAAAGAGGTGTCCGATGCCTGGCTCAAAACCAAATCGGCCAAGGAAAAGAGCTATTCGCTCGGTTCTTTCAAGGCGGACTACATGCGCCTGACGCCGGTGGCGGTGGTGAAGCTCGATGGCCGTATCATGGCCTTCGCCAATCTATGGCCGACGCAGGACAAGGCGCTGCTGACGCTCGACCTGATGCGCTACGATCCGGAATCACCCGCCAGCATCATGGAATATCTCTTCCTCAAGCTTATCCAGTTCAGCCGCGAGCGGGGCTATGGCACCTTCAGCCTCGGCATGGCGCCGCTGGCGGGCCTGGAAGCCAAACCCTTAAGCAGCGCCTGGCACAAGCTGGCAACTCTCATCTATCAGTTTGGCGGTGACTTCTACAATTTCGAGGGCCTGCGTGCCTATAAGGAAAAGTTCAAACCCGACTGGCAGCCGCGCTATTTCGCCGTTCCCGGTCAGGAAACAGCCTTGGTGCCGGCCCTGATGGCGGTGGTGGCGCTGGGTTCCAAGGCGCCGCGCGCGAAGGACGAAGCCGAGACCTGAGCCGGGGTGTCTGCGTGAGGCAGCGAGGCGCACGGTTTCGACATCATGTAGTCGCGTGTGATCGGCAGGGTATCGAGCTTTTTGCTGAGCTGGATCTGGAACCCCATCAGATCGCCATAGCGGAAACCGAGTTCGCAGTAGCACAGGGAAACAGATGCGGTAACCTTTGGAGATTAGGCGCTTCACACCATAAGAATCCCTCTGTGGAAATAGGGAACAGGCAAAAGGATTGCGCGTTTTAAATAATGACGTTATCCCTTATGCGCACAACCATTCCGAGGGGTTCATCATGTCGTTTTTCGCGCGCCTGACCTTCACCGCCGCACTTCTGGCCAGTACGGCCCTGTCTGTTCAGGCCGCCCCCACCATGCTGGATCAGGACGTCAACGCCTATCTGAAAGCTTTCCCCGATACGGAGACAACGGCGGCGGCCATTACGGCACGCTGCGCGTCGACTCTGGCCCTCAGCACTAAGGCTAAGACGGCGCTGGAGATGCGTAAAGGACCGGCGACCCTTAGTGAGGATTTCGCCGGTTTCGACACCCTTTTGCTGGTGCTCGGCGACGGCAGCAACGAGATGTATCTCTTTTCCGAAACCAGCCCTGTGAAAGAGGTACGTGACGCGGCGCAGGCCTGCATCCCGAAGCTCTCGGACTTGGCGACGGCGGTCAGCCTGTCACGCCCCATCTATGATCGTCTCGCTGCCATCCCGACCAAGGGGCTTGACGAAAAGACCAGTTTCACCCTGCAGAAGATGCTGACCAACTATCGCCTGTCCGGCGTCGACAAGGATGACGCCACCCGCGCCCGCGTTACCGAGTTGCAAAAGCAAATCACCGAAACTGGTCTGAAGTTCGGCGAGAATATCCGCAATGACAAGGGCGACATCGCCTTCAAGCCGGAAGAACTGGCCGGTGTTCCGCAGGACTTCATCGACGCCCATAAGCCGGGCGCGGACGGTCTTGTCCACCTGACGCTCAACTATCCGGACGTTTTCCCGATTCTGGATTTTGCAACCTTGCGCGAAACCCGCAAGAAAATGGGAATCGCTTTTTCCAATCGCGCCTATCCGGCCAACGAAAGCGTGCTGAAAAGCCTGCTGGAACAGCGCTATGCCCTGGCGCAGACCCTGGGTTACCCGAACTACGCCGCGCAGGTGACCATCGACAAGATGATCGGTTCGCCGGAACGCGCCGCCAAATTCCTCGATGAGGTCAATGTCGCCGCCAAGCCGGGCGCCGACGCCGACTATGCCGAACTGCTGACCTTCGCCAGGACGGTCGATCCCTCGATCACCGAATTGCAGCGCTGGGACAGCTCCTATATGCAGAACCTTCTGCGCAAGCAAAAGTATGATGTCAGCGCCGAGGAGGTTCGTCAGTATTTCACGCTCGATAAGTCACGAGACGGCATCTTCAGGTTGGTGCATGACCTGTTCGGCGCCGATATCCGGCCATGGAATACGCCGGTGTGGGACAAGAGCGTCACAGCGTGGGAGCTTTATGACGGCGACAAGCTGGTGGGGCGTTTCTATCTTGATATGAGCCCGCGCGATGGCAAGTATAACCATGCGGCGCAGTTCCCGATCCGCACCGGCATCGAAGGCCGGCAGATACCTGTGGGCGCGCTCATTTGCAACTTCCCCGCCACCGGCCCGATGGATCACGAGGATGTCACGACCTTCCTGCATGAGTTCGGCCATCTGATCCACGCCATGTATTCCGGCCATACCCAATATGGCGTCCAGTCCATGGGCAACCTGCAATGGGATTTCATCGAGGCGCCGTCACAATTGCTCGAGGAATGGACGTGGAACTACGACACGCTGAAAACCTTCGCCGCCAACGACAAGGGCGACGTCATCCCCGAGGCGCTGGTGAAGAAGATGAACGCCGGTCGCCGTTTTGGTGAGGCCGGAAGCTGGAAGGGGCAGTTGGCCTATGCGGCGGTGTCGCTCAACTTCTACAACCGCAAGCCGGATTTCGATCTGAAGACGATGTTTGACGAGCAAACCCAGCGTTATTCTCTTTATCCAGCGATTCCAGGCACCCATTCGTATGCGAGCTTCGGTCATCTCGATGGTTATTCGGCGATCTATTACACCTATGTCTGGTCGAAGGCGATCGCGCTCGATCTCTTCACGCGCTTTGAGGCCGCGGGTATCCGCGATCAAAAGACAGCCGTGGCCTATCGCAAGCTGGTGCTGGAGCCGGGTGGTTCGGAAGACGCCAATGTGCTGATCCAGGATTTCCTCGGACGCCCTCTAAGTCTGGAAGCCTTCAAGACCGAACTGGCTAAGAAGTAGGACGTTCGGCAGCAATCTCAGTGAGGCGGGCGTTCAGGACGTCAAAGTAAACCGGCTTGAGCAGGAAATGATGAAAACCGGCGCTATCGGCGCGGTGCCGGTAATCGTCATGTTGCCAGCCCGTCTGGGCGATGCAGAGCGTTTTTTGCAAGTCCGGCAAAGCGCGCAGTTCGCGGCACAGATCAAAGCCGCTCATGCCGGGCAGTTCGATATCGATCAGGGCGACATCCGGTGCGTAGGCCTCAGCCGTCATCAACGCCTGTCCCGGTGTGTGAGCGATCAGGTAGTCATGCCCCATGGCTTCGATCATCAGGCCGGTGGCTTGCGCGGCGGCATGATTGTCCTCCACGATCAGGATGCGCAAGGCGCCGGCAGGCGCGCTGGTGTCAGTGGAGGTCACGGGAATTCCTTATATTTCAGCAGCATAAAAAGACACGTCATTTTTATGGAGCGCTATCCGGGGCACATTGATGCCTTATGCACCTGATCCTAAACCTGAAGACCGTCGTATGCGTGGCAGGGCGTTGTGTTCACGAGTAACACTTTACGTGACCGCAGTCTGTTCACTAGTGCACACTCCTAGTCACATTGCCGGATTAATAATGCCCGCACCAACCAAAGCCCAACTGGCCCAAAACGCGCTCCTGTCGGTTCTCCGGGAAGAGGATCGCATCCGGCTGGAGCCGCATATGCTGGCGCTGGAAACAAAGGCTGATGATGTGCTCATTCGTGCCGGCGAGGATGTTCTGGACACATGGTTTCCCTGTGGCGGCGCGCTGGCGGCCTTTTGGCTGAGCGACGAGAGCGGAGATGCCATCGATGTCGGCTATGTCGGCCGTGAAGGCGCGATTGGCGGCATCGTGTCCAACGGTCATGTGCCGGCCTATTCGACGACGGTGGTGCGCATACCGGGGCTTTTCCTGCGCATCAAAACCTCGGCGCTGGAGCAGCTCAAGATCGAATCCTTAAGTCTGCGCCACTGGTTCGCGCGCTATTCTGATTGCCTTCTGGCGCAGGTGTTCCAGACCTCGGCCTGCAACGCCACCCACACGATCCGGCAGCGCGTTGCCAAGCTGATCCTGGCTGGTCTGGCGCGCACTGGCGAAAGAGAATTCCCTATGACGCAGGAGCAATTGGCCAATATGCTGGGCGTCGGGCGCACCTTCATCAGCCGGGTTATCGGCGACATGCGCCGTGACGGCATCATCGCCTCACGGCGCGGCACTTTGGTGATCAAGGATGAGCACGCCCTGCGCGCGCTGTCGTGCTCCTGCACCCGCCATATCGAAAACCATTTCGATGCGGTGCTGCACGGCATCTATCCGCCCCCGGCCTGAAAACAGACCTAGACCTCGTCCTTACCGGACGCGAAGATACAGGCCAGGGGGATCAGGGCGGCGCCGAAAATCCCGGCGAAATTGAAGGTGAGCGAGGTGCTAGCACTACTTTGGCATATTATTCTTGGCGGGCTCGGCGAGGCGTTTGTCACAGTGGGGACAGCGCCTTGGTGGCGGTCGCATGAAGAGGTCGAGAATGGCCTGGCGGATGGCGGGCATTGTCGGCTGAGGCGGTGGCCCCCCAACTCTTTTTTTTTCGTCCCGCTGCTTTGAGGCGGCGGGATTGGAGAAATGCAAAAGCGATCATCGCCATTAGACAATGTCGGTGCAAACCGGTCCATGACCTGCCTTCGAAGTGATCAAGCCCAAGCTCTTCCTTGAGTTGCTGATGTGCCTGTTCGCAGATCCACCTTGCCTTGATAGCCGCGGCTAGCATCTTGAGGGGGGCGTCGGCAGGCAGGTTTGACAGGTAGTATTTCTGTTCTCCGGTTGAACGCCTTTCCCCGACCAGCCAGACCTCCTCCTCGCCAGGCATGGCTTGGACACGACCGTCGCTCATACGATGCCTGTGGCCATCTGCGACCCGAACGCGGCAAGCGGCAAACTGGCAGTTCAGCTTGCCTTTGGTTCCGCGCCGCCAACTTACTTTCTTCCATTTCCCATCAGCCAACATCTTTTCGGCAGAGACAGCAACATCGTCAGGGACATGGTATTTGCGCCGCCTTCCGGTTGCCGCTTCCGGGAAGATTAGGCCGACGTCTGCCTGATACACATTCTGACGCCGTGATATGCCGACGGCCCACAACAGGTCGCGCTTGCTCAGGGCCTCGCGGAACGGCCCGCTTGACCCATAGCCAGCATCGGCCAGCACGCACCCGAACCGGGCCCCAGAGGCTATAACACGATCAATTTCCTCAATGGCGATCTCCGGCTTTGTCAGGGCAACCTGGCATTCTTGCGGGACCCGAGCCCGGTTCATCCGCGCGACATCATTCGTCCAACTCTCGGGCAAGAACAGGCGCAGGCCCACCATCACAGGCACTTCGCGCGATGCCAGCGTCACCGAAACAAGCGACTGGCAGTTGGACGTCTTGCCAAGCGAGGAAGCATATTGCGCCGCCACGCCAACCGAATGGCTGCCCTTTTTCGGCAGCGCCGTGTCATCGATGACAAGATAACCGGCATCATCCCCCACCAGACGGTCGGCCTCCTTCAGGAGAACGGCTTCAAGCGGTCCACTTTCCCAAACGCCGTCAGAGACAAAATGATGGAGTTGGTCATAGCCAAACTCGCCATCGCGGGCGGCCATCGGCTGGACACTCTTGCGGTCACCCGGGCCAATCAGGCCTGCAATATAGGCAGGGCACAGCCGCATCCGGGTCTTATGCCGCAAGGCCACCAGGAAGGGCGTCAACCAATCTTCCAAATCTACGCGCCAATGTTCCGACATCGCCAGTCTCCTTAAAGCTGGCTCTCTATGAATCACGCAATGTCAGCCGGGGGAATCCTCAAAATTCATTTTCTGCCAAAGTAGTGCTAGTGTTGTGACTTAACGCCTGTCGCCCCCTGGCGACCTTTTCAAGAATGTCTGTAGCGGATTTGGTCCAAACGAAGGGCTTTGGATCGGCGTTGTGATGATCGAGATAGTCTTGAATTGCGCCTTCGAGTTCGGCGACACTCTTGAACACGCCGCAGCGGATGCGATCGCCTGTTATCAAGCCGAAAAAGCGTTCGACCTGATTGAGCCAGGACGCCGAAGTGGGGGTGAAATGCATGTGGAAGCGAGGATGTTTGGCCAGCCATGCTTTGACCGCCGGATGCTTATGGGTGGCATAGTTGTCGGCGATCAGGTGCAGGTCGAAGCCCTTGGGCGTGCTGCGGTCGATGAGTCGAAGGAATTTGAGCCATTCCTGGTGCCGATGACGTTTCATGCATTCGCCGATCACCCTGCCGGTGGCGACATCGAGGGCGGCGAACAGTGTCGTCGTGCCATGCCGCTTATAGTCGTGGGTCATCGTTCCCGCCCGCCCCTTCTTCATTGGCAGGCCCGGTTGGGTGCGGTCCAGCGCCTGGATCTGTGACTTCTCATCGACCGAGAACACCAGTGCCCGGTCCGGCGGATCAAGATAGAGACCGACGACGTCCGTCACCTTCTCGACGAACTGCTTGTCGTTCGACAGTTTGAACGTCTTGGTCAAATGGGGCTTGAGCCCATGCGCGCTCCAAATGCGCTGTACGCTGGTGTGGCTCAGACCCACCGCCTTGGCAAGCGTGCGCGCGCTCCATTGCGTGGCAGCCGGTGGCTTCTGTCGCAGCGTCATCTCGACCACACGCGCAATGACTTCGGCGCTCAACGGCGTCTTACGGCCAGGCCGGGTCGCGTCGCGCCCAAGCCCATCGACACCCTGCTCAAGATAACGATCGCGCCAGCGGTAGGCCGTCTTCTTGGTCTTGCCCAGCGTCCGCACAATCGACGCCAAACTCGCCGCGTCCGCCCACATCAGCACGATCCGCGCACGCCAAACAAGCTTCTGCGGCGTGTTCCGGTCCGCCACCCAACCTTCCAACCGCACCCGAGCCTCAGGCGACAGCAACAGCCTTTTGTCCATGTCCATCGACACAGACTCGCATATTTGCAAGATCAAGGGAATCCATCCGTTGATTCCGCAACACTAGTATAGCGCACGCCGGTCGGGTCGCTGGACGGAAAGAAAGCGGTCGGAAAAATCAGCATCGCCGCCGTGGCGTAGACGTAAAAATCGAAGAAGCCGATGCTCGTGTCGATCAGGCTGGCGATCAGGACGTGGGCCGGCGAGTTGAGCGGCTTATGAGCGGTCAAAAAGGAAGCAGGGGCCGTGTGACGGGGGCTAGCGCATTTTGCGTCGAAACGGAACCCTGCAGTTAACCTAATAATCACACATAATCATGATAATAGCCGACAGTATGTCACAATTGACGAAGTAGTGGAGCGCCGCGTGTCCCGCCATGTATTGATTCTTGAAGACAGTCGCACCCAGGCGACGATTATCAGTAAGATGTTTCAGCGCGTAGGTTATGAAACAACCTGTGTGGTCACATCCGATGAAGCACAGGAACAGTTGAAGGTTGGCGCCTTCGACCTGTTGTTGCTCGATGTCTTTGTTGAAAGCCATAATACGCTTGATGACCTGCAAGGTTACCGCGATCTGGCGCCGCATGTGCCGGTGGCGATCATGACGGCTGGCCAGCTCGATAACCCCGACGCCAGCGCCGAATCCCTCAACAAGGCCCGTCGCGCCCGCGTCAACTTCCTGCTGCCAAAGCCTTTCTATTTTGATGACGTCAAGCAGATTTGTGGCGATGTCGATACCTATTGGAGTCACATCGACGCCTCCAAACAGGCCGTTGCATCCTGACCCACATCACGGCACCAAGGGTAGCTTGCCTGACGTTGCTGACAACCTGAAGACAGATATGAACGCGACCAGCCCGTCCGATCCCACGACCGTTAACGCGGCGCTGGATAGTCGTTTGCTCGACCTGATGCGGCAATCGCAAGGGGTTGTGACGCAGACGCGTGATTTTTTCAGCAAGCTTGATGCCCAGCGCACGGCGGAATTTCGCGTGATCGCCGGTTTTCTCGAAAAGGCCCGGGCCGAGCTGCGCGATTTGCGCCCGCATGAAATATCGGAAAAAGGGCTGCCCTCTGCCGACGCGGAGCTGGAGGCCATCACGCGCGACACCGAGGTTGCCACGAACGCTATCATGACCTCGGCCGAAACCATCATGGGCATGAACGCCGGCGATCCCGACCTCAAGGCGGCGATCGACGACGAAGTGATGAAGATGTTCGAATCCTGTGCCTTTCAGGATATCACCGGCCAGCGCGTCAGCAAGATCATCAAGGTGCTGAAGCAGGTCGAGGAGCGGCTGAACGGGCTGTCGCAAACCCTGGGCATAGGCGAATCGGCTGAGCACGCGTTGACGGCGGAAGAGATCCGCCGCCGCGACCTGTTGCTCAATGGTCCAGCAATTGGTGGCCCCGAAACCGATCAGAGCGCTATCGACGCTCTGTTCGACTAAAGCACTTTAAGTGCTTTCTCAAAGCGCAGGCCGTCTTCCGAAAAAGCAAACCCCACAGCGATGAACTCAACGCCGGCACTGCGCGCGGCGTCATAGGCGCGTCCGAAAGCCTGATCGCAATCGCGGGCAATATTGAAGGTGGTGCAATCCTCGCGCTGGACGCAGAAGACGACAACGGCGCGATAGCCGGTCTGCACAATGTCGATCAGGTCATAGAGATGCTTGGCGCCGCGTTCCGTCACACAATCGGGAAATTCGGCGTGACCGGCGCGGCGCGACAGGTGGACATTCTTGATCTCGATATAGGCGTCAGGCAGGAACGAATGGCCGCTGGCATAGATATCGATGCGGGAGTTGTGGCCGTATTTTTTCTCCGGCTGCAGAGCCGTATAGCCCGTAAGCTCTGGCAACCTTTGTGCGGCTATGGCCTTGTAAATCGCCCGATTGGGCCACTGCGTATTGACGCCGACCCAGACACCATTCTCGCTCAAAGCCTCCAGGCGATATTGCAGCTTCTTCTTCGGATCATTGAGCTGCGTTACCAGGGCGGGCGTGCCGGCGTTAAGCAGGCCTAGCATCTTGCCGGGATTGGGGCAGTGTGCTGTAATGATTTCGCCGGTATCGAGTTCGATATCCACAAAGAATTGCTTGTATCGCATCACAAGCCGCCCTCTGATGAGGCCGCTCATGCGTATAAGCTGATTATCTGCCACCGGAGTGTCATCCATGCCGAACAATCCCACAGCCGCCATCATCGTTATTGGCGACGAAATCCTGTCGGGGCGTACCATCGACTCAAACGTCAACACAATCGCCAAATTCCTGGGCGCCCTGGGCATCGATCTTCTGGAAGTGCGGATGATCCGCGATGATGAGGCCCAGGTGGTCAGCACGGTCAATGCCCTGCGCAACACCTATGAGTACGTCTTCACCACCGGCGGCATCGGCCCCACACACGACGATATCACAGCCGACTGCATGGCCAAGGCGTTTGGCGTCGATATCAGCGAACATCCCGCGGCGCTCAAGGCGCTGACCGATCGCGCGCTCAAAATGGGCTGGGCGCTCAACGACAACAGCCGCCGCATGGCGCGCATTCCGCATGGCGCCGAACTGATCAGCAACCCGGTGTCGGCGGCGCCCGGTTTCCAGATCGGCAATGTGTTCGTCATGGCCGGCGTGCCCAAGATCATGGAAGCCATGCTGGAAGACGTTGTGCATCGCCTGCGCACCGGCAATACGGTCCTGTCACGCACCATCAAGCTGTCCTATGTCGGGGAAAGCTCGGCCGCCGATGCGCTGCGTGAGATCAACGGGCGCTATACCGATCTGTCGCTCGGCAGCTATCCTTACGGCCTGTCGCTTGATGGCGCATTCGGCACCCAGCTTGTGGTGCGCGGCCAGGATGCCGAGCGCGTCGATGCTGCCGTAAACGAGCTGAAAGCCGCTCTAGTCTCTGTCGTCGAACAGGGCAAGGCGCGTAATCCGCTTGCCAGTTTTGAAGAAATAACCGCCTAGATCTGAGGACCCTTATGAAGCTTATCGCCACCGGCCTTGCCACCGTGCTCGCCCTGACCGCCTTTCACACTGATGCCGCGCCCAAGAAGGCGCCTGTTTCTGCTTCTGGGGCTGTGGCGGCGCCCGTGCCGGTTGAGGATCAGGCCGCGGCCCTGCGCGATGCGGCCCTGACAGCCAATGGCGCTTACGATTTCCTCTCCGAGCTGACGACGCGCTTCGGTCCGCGTCCGGCCGGCAGCGACTCGGAAAAGCGCGCGGCCGAATGGTCGGCGATGCGCCTGAAGGAGCTCGGCTTCCAGAACGTCCATATCGAAAGCTTCCCGCTGCACGTCTGGGCGCGCGGTGGCCCCGAAACCATCGCCATCACGGGCGAATTTGCGCAGCCGCTGGTCGGTGTATCGCTGGGCGGCTCGACCGCCGGCGAGGTCGAAGGCGAGGCTGTGATGTTCGACACCTATCAGGAGTTTCTCGATTCCAAGGCCGACGTCACTGGCAAGATCGTCGTCATTCTGCAGCCGATGGCCAAGGCCAGCAATGGTTCGGGCTATGGCCGCATGTCGGGCACGGTGCGCGGCAAGGGGCAACTTGAAGCGCAAAAGCGTGGCGCGGTGGGCTATGTCATGCGCTCGCTGAGCACTGACAACAACCGCTTCGCCCACGCTGGCGCGAGCGCCTGGACCGACGGCAAGGGCATCCCCGCCATGGCCATCAGCGCGCCCGACGCTTCGCAACTGAGCCGCATCAAGGTGCTGCAAAAGGCGGGCAAGGGCGGTCCGGTGCGCATCAGCATGAAGACCACAGGCCAGTTCCTGGGTCTGAAAACCTCGCAGAATGTCGTCGCCGATTTGGTCGGTTCGGAACATCCGGAGCAGGTGATTGTGGTCGGCGGCCACCTCGATAGCTGGGATCTCGGCACGGGCGCCATTGATGACGGCGCGGGCGTCGCCATCACCATGGCCGCCGCCAAGGTCATGATGGACCAGGGCGTGAAGCCCAAGCGCACCATCCGCGTTGTCTTCTGGGGTTCGGAAGAGGTGTCGCAACCGGCGGGTGACACCACCGAAACCGGCGGCGGCGCTTTCCGTGAAGCCCACAAGTCGGAGCTGTCCAACTATGTCGCGCACGCCGAATCCGATTTTGGCGCCGACAAGCTCAACAATTTCGCGCTGTTGCCGACGGATGATACCGGCTTCGTCACCAAGCTGAGCAATCTGCTCTACCCGCTCGGTATCTATTACGACGCCAAGGCCACGCCCAATGGCGGTGAGGATTCCGGCGCCATGAACGGCTTCGTACCGGCCTTTGATCTCAATCAGGATGGTTACCGCTATTTCGATACGCACCATACCGCCAATGATACGTTCGACCGCATAGATCCGCAGCAACTGAACCAGAACGTCGCCGCATATACCGCCACCTTGTGGCTCATGGCCAATACCGACGTCCGCTTCAAGCTGCCGCCCAAAGAGGCTCACTAAGCCCGTGCCCTCCTTCAATCCTCTGATTGAGGGAGGGCACAGTTTTTTTGCGCTGCGATGCGCATTTAAGCGACCGACGTCAAAAGTCACTCGACAGGAGCCGTATGCCCCCGTTATAAGCCGGGCTGGTTATGCGGGCGTGGCGAAATGGTAGACGCTACAGACTTAGACCAAATTGAGTGCCATCGGGGAAATCCGATGCGTAGAACTGCTCAAATTCGGGGAAGCCTTTTACTGGTAATCCCGAGCCAAGCCGACGAAAGTCGGAAGGTGTAGAGACTAGACGGGCAGCACCTAAACCCCATCAGGGCATGGTGAAGGGATAGTCCAGACCACGAACGCCTGTGCGGCGGCGAAAGCCGAAGTGGTAAGAAAATCTGTCGGGGGCAACCCCATGCCGGTTCGAGTTCCGGCCGCCCGCACCACACCTTTTCCGCCCGTAGAATCGCATCCATGAACATCAGCTTAGGCGATGGGCAGTTCTTTTAGTCCGGCTTTTTCCACAGGCGGTTATCGTAGGGCACCGGGCGGTAGGCATGGCGCTGGGCCAGACGCTCCTGCCAGAAGCCGCGATAATCCTTGATCGCCTGCACCTCGATGCCCTCGTGGTCGTATTTCAGGCCCATCTCGAAATAGGTATCGAGATTGCTGAGATCGGGCTGGGGCAGTTTGTCATCGAGACAGTCCTGCCACATACCGGCGTAGAGGTCTTCCAGGTGCTTCACCAGCTTGGTGGTATCGAACAGGGTGCTGGTCATGCGGTTGGCCAGAAGCTGCTCGCGGTAAGCCGCAAGATCACCATTGCCGCGGCCGAGCGCCACGGCCTGATCGATATAGTCCTCGACCGTGGTGCACACCAGATCGTCGGGCAGGCCGGCGGCCTTGACCAGTGATCCGCAGACGCGCGAGGCAAAGGTGCGGCCCGAAAGTGTCAACACCGGCACGCCCATCCACAGGGCGTCCGAGCAGGTGGTGTGGGCGCCGTAGGGGGTGGTGTCGAGGAACAGATCGGCAAGCTGGTAACGCGCCAGATGGTGGGCATTGGCCATCTTGGCGGCGAAGATGATGCGTTCGGGATCGATGCCCTTGGCCTTGGCGTAGTCCTTCAGGCGGCCGTGCGAAGTTTCGGCGCCAGAGAGCAGCCACAACACGCTGTCGGGCACGCGGGCGAGGATTTCCAGCCAGCGATCGAAGGTGAATTTGGTGATCTTGTGCGTGCCGTTGAAACAGCAATAGACGAAGGCCTTTTCCGGCAGCCCCACCTCGGCGCGCGTCGGCACGGTATCTGCCACGATGCGCAGACGGTTGTTCGGCTGGTAGCAGGGCAGGCGGGTGACGGCTTCGGAGTAATAGATTTCGTCGCCGGCGGGGATCACCCAGTCATCGGCCACGATATAGTTGTGGTAGGGGCTGCCGAGTGAGCCGGGGAAGCCCAGCCAGTTGACGATCACCGGCGCAGGGCGCAGGGCCAGCAGCTTGACGCGGCCGTCGCGGGTGTAGCCGTTGACATCGATCAGGATCTGGATGCCGTCGTCGGCGATACGGCGGGCGGCGGTGACATCGTCCATGCCGGTGATGTCGATGAAATGATCCGAGGTTTCTTTATAGTGGTTGTGGATCGCATCATTGGTCGCGATGCCGCAATAATAGCTGTAGACCTCGACCTTACTCCGGTCATGCAGGCCCATGACCTCATACATCAGGTGACCGATGGCGTGTTCGCGCAGGTCAGACGACAGGTAGCCGATGCGGATTTTCTGTTGGGTGTTAGCGGTCTTCTTGCCATTGCGGGCTGCCCAGTGCTTGGTGATGATCTCGCCGACCGGTTCACCGACATCCTTGAGATTGTAGTGATAGCTGACCGCTAACTGGAACATCGGGTCGTCGGTATAGGCGTCGATCGACAGGGGGGATATGCCAGAGAGCAGATTGTCGCGCGTCATGTTCTCGAACGGCAGCACGATCGGCCAGGCGCACTGGCGCTGGCGCAGGGCGATGAAGTGCTGCATGGCCTCGCGCTGGTGCGGATCAAGTTCCAGGCTGATGCGCAGGGCGGTTTCGGCGGCCTCGTCCTGATGAGCGCCTTCGAGCACGCGCGCCGACTGATTGAGCGCCATGGTCTTGTGCTTGAGCGCCGAGCCGTTGAGCTGGTTCAGGCGGCTGGCGAGGTTGTTCCAGGTGATGACGGCCTGAGCGTTATCGCCCAGTCCTTCATAGATGCGGCCGAGATTGATATAGACGCTGTGGAAATCGGGGGCGATCTCGACCACGCGCTCCATGACCTCGCGGGCGCGGTGCAGGTCGCGCGCATCGGTGAGGATGACGCCGAGATTGAACAGCAGCGCGTAGAGCAGGGGGTGGTCGGGATTGTTGGCTACGAACTGATCGTAAAGCGCGATGGCCGACATTTCCTGCCCGGAGCTTTTCAAGGCTTCGGCCGTTTGAATGAGTTCCATCACGCTCATGGCTTGGCCTCCGCTGGTCTCCGCAGGCTTGATCTGTGCTGTGTCCGGCATGGTGTCCCCGATTCGTTACTCACCAGAGCTTAAACGCGGTTAACCTTTTGTCAAAGTGGCGCGGCGAACCGATACATAACAAGTGCTGAGTCATTATTATTAAGTCAAAGATGGCTTCAATTTTGAAACATTATTACGTAATAGAAATGAAATCGTGTGTCTGTGAAATATTCGATGACAATTATGCGACAGTTTGAGCGACAGTATATTGTATCCGCAAGGATCGTATAATTTATAATTGAACTGTGCGCGTTAGTGGTTCTCATAGAGTGACGCAAAAGCTTCATCCTTCTGCCGCCTCCCCACGCCACTTCTTGCATAGGTTATAGTTATGAGTATGACACGCAACTCACTCCTGCTGGGCGCCGCCTGCACGGCCCTTCTGACAGCAATGAGCCCTGCCGCCATGGCGCAGGACACCCCCACAACCGATGCGTCCCCCGCAGAAACGACCGTGGTCGTCACCGGCACGCGCATCAAGCGTCCGAACCTGAAAAGCAACAGCCCGATCACCACGGTCGACGCTACAGAGATCAAGGCGCAGGGCGCGACGACTATTGAAACCGTGCTGAACAACATGCCGCAGGTCACGGCAGATGCCAGTCAGGGCGTATCCAACGGATCGGATGGCACGGCACAGGTCAATCTGCGCAATCTGGGCTCCAACCGCAACCTGGTCATGATCGATGGCCAGCGTGCCCTGCCAGGTGAAGCATCAGACCTGAATTTTATTCCGTCTGCCATGGTTGAACGTGTCGATGTGGTCACGGGCGGCGCTTCCGCCGTTTACGGTTCAGATGCCATTTCAGGCGTTGTCAACTTCATCCTGAAGAAGAACCTGACGGGCATCCATCTTGATGCGCAATACGGTTTTTCCGACCACACTAACGACAATGACAGCCTGCGTGACCTGCAATCGTCATATGGTTTCGAGACTGCGCCGAAACACGTAACTGATGGCAGCACCTACACGATCAACCTTTCGGGCGGCAAGACCTTCGCGGATGGCCGCGGCAATATCTCCGGCTTCATCGGTTACCGTAAAGCCGAACCGGTTACCCAGGACAGCCGTGACTACTCCGCCTGCGCTCTCTCCGGCACCACCAGCTTCGCCTGTAGCGGGTCTTCCAACAGCGCCTATGGCAAGTTCACTTCGTCGGACCCGTCGAGCCCAAGTTACCTGACGCCGCTGGCTGATAATCCGGACGGTTCGAAAACTTTTGTGCCTTATGATTCCTCGACCATGGCCTACAACACTAACCCGCTGAACTACATCCAGCGCTCCGACAAGCGCCTGAGCGCCGGCGTGTTCGGCCATTACAAGTTCAACGAGGCCGTCGAGGTTTACGGCACCTTCATCGCCATGAAGGACCGCAGCCTGTCGCAGGTGGCGCCTTCCGCCATCTGGCAGGGCACCGACTTCACCATCAACTGCGACAATCCGTTGATGAGCGATGCGCAGAAGACCTCGCTATGTGGCTCTACAACCTCGACGGCTGACACCACCGCGCAGATCGGCTACCGCTTCGCCAGCCTGCCGCGCATTGGTGATATTCGCCATGAAGACTATCGCGGCACCATAGGCATGCGCGGACAGATCAATGACAATATTAGCTACGATATCAACTATCTGCAATCGGTCGTCTTCTATCACAATGACTATTACAACGACATCAACCAGTCCAAGGTTGTCAACGCCCTCCAGGTCGTCGATGTCAACGGCGTCGCCACCTGTAAGTCGGTGGTGGATGGCACGGATCCGGACTGCGTGCCGGTTGATATCTTCTCGACTGCGGGGCCGTCGGCCGAAGCCCTGGCCTACCTTTCGGATGTCAGTTCGACGCGCAACACCCTGCGTGAACGTAATCTGAGCGGCTCGCTGAATATCGATTTCGGCGCCTACGGCCTGAAATCGCCTTGGGCCAGTGATGGTGTCGCTTCGGTCTTCGGTGCCGAAAGCCGTGTCGATACACTGAACTATGTCGTCAACCAGGTGGCGTTGGACAATGGCGGCACCAATTCCGATGGCCGTGTATCGACCAACGAAATCTATACAGAATTCAACGTGCCGGTCATCCAGGATAAGCCCTGGGTTAAGGATCTGACGCTTGATTTCGGTCTGCGCGGTTCAGCCTACAAGGCGTCGTCCAGCACATCGGACTCGCCGCTCAAGCACACCACGACCTGGAAGATCGACGGCCAGTATGCGCCCAACAGCGACATCCGCTTCCGAGCCAGCTACAACAAGGCGGTGCGTGCGCCCAGCATCAGCGAACTGTTCACGGCTCAGGCCCTGGGTAACGTGACCGCCAACGATCCGTGCGGTTCCGAGATGACGGCCACCCTGGCTCAATGCGAACTGACCGGCGTGACGGCCGCGCAATATGGCAGCATCATCCTCGACTGCCCCAGCCAGCAATGTACGCAGCAATATGGCGGCAACCCCAATCTGAATCCGGAAACGGCCAAAACCTATACCTTCGGCTTCGTCTATACGCCGGCCAGGGTGCGCGCTCTGAACCTCAGCGTCGATTACTACAATATCCATGTCGACGATTATATCTCGACCGTCGATCCGACCCTGATCCTCAACCAGTGCCTGACCACCGGCAACAGCTTTTATTGCAACCTGATCCACCGCAATTCGAAAACCGGTATTCTCTACGGCACAGATGGCTATGTCATCTCAACTAACGTCAACACCGGCTATCTTCAAACCAGCGGTGTCGACGTCAGCGCCAATTACGCGCTGGATATCGAGAGCCTGTTCAACAAGAACCTAGGTCGCGTGAACTTCACCTTCATGGGGACCCGTCTGCTGGAACAGGTCACCGAGCCTCTGCCGGGTCTTGGCACCTATGACTGCAAGGGGTTGTTCGGTCCCACCTGCGGCAATCCGAATCCGGAATGGCGCCATACCCTGCGCGCCACGTGGGCCATGCCATGGGCGGATGCCAACCTGTCGGTTAACTGGCGCTATTTCGGCGCGGTCAAGCTGTCGAGCAACACCGACAATGCTTACCTTGCCGGAACCACCAGCACACTCAACAGCGAGATCAAGGCCTATAACTATATTGATCTTTCCGGCAGCTACAAATTCGCCGGCCGTTATAGCGTCCGGGCCAGTATCAACAACCTGTTTGACAAGGATCCACCGGTTCTGGCGTCGAACGTGCTCACCGGCACGGCCAATGGCAACACCTATGCCAGCGCCTATGATACGCTTGGTCGCACGATTATGGTGGGCATCACCGCCGATTTCTAAAAGTTACAGTTTGTGTGCAACTTGCAGCAACCGCGTTTTCACGCGGTTGCTGTTTTTTATGGTGCGTGTCGATGCTGAATTAAGTTCGGCAAATGTGGCGAACTCGTGGCAAAGCGCCAGACAGGAAAATACGGCGCATAGGTAAGCCGAGGGGATAGCATGAAGAAGATTTTGGTAACGGGCGGCGCGGGGTTTCTCGGTTCGCACCTGTGTGAGCGCCTGCTGGCGCGTGGTGACGATGTGGTGTGTGTCGATAACTTCTTCACCGGCCAGCGCAAGAATGTCGCTCACCTGATGAGCAATCCCTATTTCGAGGTGATGCGTCACGACATCACCTTCCCACTCTATGTCGAGGTTGATGAGATCTACAACCTGGCCTGTCCGGCATCGCCGGTGCATTACCAGTTCGACCCGGTCCAGACGACCAAGACGAGTGTTCTCGGCGCGATCAACATGCTGGGCCTGGCCCGTCGTACAAAGGCCAAGATCCTTCAGGCCTCGACCAGCGAAATCTACGGCGACCCGGAAGTCCATCCGCAAACCGAGGATTACTGGGGCCGCGTCAACGTGCAAGGACCGCGCGCCTGTTATGATGAGGGCAAGCGCTGCGCCGAGACCTTGTTTTTCGATTATAACCGCCAGCATAACCTGCGTATTAAGGTCATGCGCATCTTCAACACCTATGGCCCGCGCATGCACCCGAATGACGGGCGCGTGGTGTCCAACTTCATCGTGCAGGCCCTGCGCGGTGAGCCTATCACGCTTTACGGCACGGGCGACCAGACGCGCAGTTTCTGTTATGTCGATGATCTGATCGAGGGCATGGTCAAGCTCATGGACAGCCCGGATGAGGTCACCGGCCCGATTAATATCGGTAATCCGGTCGAGTTTACCATGAAGGAACTGGCCGAAAAGGTTATCCGGCTGACAGGGGCGGGCAGCGAGTTGGTTCATAAACCCTTGCCGCAGGACGATCCCCGTCAGCGTCAGCCCAATATCTCACTGGCACGGGAAAAGCTCGGCTGGCAACCCAACGTCATGCTGGACGAGGGTTTGGCACATACCATCGCCTATTTCAAGAGCGAGCTGAACCTCTGAGCCTGTTACAGTTTGGGTGCTCTTGGGTTGTATTTTGTGACGCTACGGCAAAGTTAATCAAAAGTTTACTTTAAAGATTAATAAACTGCTTAATTCAAGTGGTTGGGAAATGTAGGGGTTGAGTTGTGTCATCTATCAGCGGGCTGTCTGCAGCACAAATTTCGAAGCTTAGCAACGCGTTCATTCAGAACATGTCGACCAGTCAACTGGCCGAACTGAAAACGACTCAGATCAGCGCGCTGTCAACCTCCGGGGTTGCGGTCCTCTCGACCACCCAGATTGGCGCTCTCAGTACAACCCAGCTCAAGTCGCTTACGACCACCCAGGTCAAGGCGCTTACCACCGATCAGATTACCTTCCTGGCGACCGGTGCGGTCGCCTTTACCAGTTCTCAGCTCTCGGTTTTGCTGACCGCCCAGTTGGAGGCCTTCTCCAGCACCGCGATCGCCGCGCTCGACACCACCCAGCTCTCCGGTCTTACCGCTTCTGAAATCAGCAACCTGACCACCACGCAGTTCGCGGCACTGACCTCGGATCAGGTTGGCAAGTTCTCGACCTCGCAAATTCGCGGCCTGACCACGGCTGAAGTCGGCGCCCTGACCACGACCCAGCTTTCCGGCCTGACGACGGCGCAGCTCGGCGCGTTCGGTGCTACTGCTATCGGTGCCTTGACCTCGACCTCGCTGCTGGCCCTGAGTTCGACACAGGTGCAGGGTTTCAGCACCGTCGCCATTGCCGCCCTGAGCACGACGCAGTTCAATGATGTCTCGACAACGCTGATCGGCGAGCTGACGGCTACCCAGCTCAAATCGGTCTCGACCACCAACCTCAACAGCCTGTCGAGCGCCGAAATTGGCGCGCTCGCCACCACGGTGATCTCGGCCTTGACCGCTACGCAGATTGGTGGCCTCAACGCCACTTCAATCGGCGCCCTGACCACGACGCAGGCCACCACGCTTTCGACCTCGCAGTTGGTCGCCATCGGCACGGCCGCGCTGGCTGGCCTTACGACGACTGACGCCGCAGCGCTTACGACGACGCAACTCGGCTCGCTCACCGCCGTTCAGGCGGGCGCTCTGGCCACCGATCAACTAGGCGCGCTCAGCACCACCCAGCTCAACGGTCTGACCGCCGTCTCAATCGCCGCCCTCAAGAGCACCCAGGCGACCGGCCTGACCACCACGCAGCTTTCCGGCCTCGACACCGTGCGCCTGCAGGCGCTCAACACCACGCTCCTGACCGCGCTGGACAGCACGCAGGTTGGTTCGTTCACGAGCACGCAGGTCGCGCTGCTCAAGACGACCCAGCTTAACGCCTTGAATGGTACGGCCTTCCTTGATCTGACCACGACCGATGTCGGCGCCCTGACGACCCTGCAACTGGCGGGCCTCAACTCGACTCAGGTCGAGCGCCTGACTGAAACCCAGATCGGTGCGCTTGATGCCGCTCAGATCGGTTCGATCGCTGCCACCAATATCTCGACCTTCTCCACGGCGGATATTGACGCCCTGACGACGACACAGATCGCGGGCATCACTTCGGCACAAGTGTCGCGTCTGACCAACGTGCAATTGGGTAGTTTCAACTCGACGCAGTTCACCGCCCTGACCACGACCGCGCTGGGCGGCCTGACCGGCGCGCAACTGTCCAGCATCGCCACCGACTCGCTGGCGGCACTTTCCACCGATCAGCTCAACGCCCTCAATAACGTCGCGGTCGCCGCCATCACCTCGACTCAGGTGGCCAACCTGACGACGACGCAAATCGCCGGCCTCAATGAAACGAAGATCGGCGCGCTCAGTACCACGGCCATCGGTGGCCTGACCACAACCGAAGTCGATAACCTGACCACCACCCAGATCGGCAAGCTCAGCTCGGCGCAGGTGACGGCGCTCGGTGCCACCAATCTGGCGGAACTGTCCACTACGAATCTGGCCTTGCTGACCGTTGCGCAGGTCGGTGGCGTCACCTCCGCGCAGATCGGCGCGCTGACCTCAACCCAGACAGCGGCCCTGAGCTCGACACAATTGAACGCCCTGACCACGGTCGCCGTCAAGGCGCTCAGCGCGGGTCAGGCGGGTGCCATCACCTCGACCGGCCTGTCGGGCCTGGCTGTAACCCGCATCGGCGCGCTGACTTCGGCCGCTGTCAATGCCCTGACGACTACGGCCCTGACCGGTCTGTCAGCGACCCAGGCGCTCGGCCTGAGTGCCACGCAGGTAGGGGGCTTCTCGACCACGCAAATCGCCTCCCTCTCGACCGATCAGCTCAACAAGCTGACCACGGTGGCGGTTGCCGGCCTCAATGCGACCTTGGCGGAAGCCCTGACCACCACGCAGATGGCGGGTCTGGCGACGACGGTTCTGTCGGCCTTGACTACCGGTGCGATCGCGGCCCTGGATGAAACCCAGATCGCCACGCTCAGTACGGCTCAGATGCAGTCGCTCAAGACGGCGCAGCTCAACGCCCTGACCTCGACGGCGATTGGTGGGCTGACGACGACGGAACTCGACAGTCTGACCTCGACCCAGGTCGCCGGTCTCTCGACCGCGCAGATTGCCAATCTTAACACCACCAACATCGCCAATCTTGAAACCACGCAACTGGTGGGTCTGACGGCCGCGCAACTCGGCGCCTTCGCCACCGATCAACTCGGTGCGCTGACTACGACGCAACTTAACAGCCTGACGAGCGCCACCATCACTGCCCTCAAGACGACCCAGGCGACTGGCCTGACGACCACACAGATTTCTGGCCTCGACACCACCCGTTTGCAATCTCTGAACACAGCGCTTCTGGCGGCGCTCGACAGCACGCAGATCGGCTCGTTGACCTCGACCCAGATGGTTGATCTCAAGGCCACGCAACTGAACGCGCTGAACGTTACGGCTTTTACCGATCTGAACACGACCGATGTCGGGGTGCTGACAACCTCGCAACTGAGCGGCCTGAATGCGACCCAGGTCGAGCGCCTGACCTCGACTCAGGTCGGAACCCTGACCTCGACCCAGCTTGGCGCCCTGACCGCCGCCACGATCTCGACCTTCTCGACCGATGACATTACGGCGCTTTCCACGACACAACTGGCCGGTGTTACTTCGGCGCAGGTCGGCAAGCTGACCACGACCCAGCTCTCTAACCTGACTTCAACGCAGTTCAGCGCCATCACCTCGACAGCGCTCAGCGGTCTGACCGCCGCGCAGGTCGGCGGTATCGCCACGACGTCACTGGCCGCGCTTGGCACAGATCAGCTCAACGCCCTGAGCGCCGTCGCCCTGTCCGGCATCACCTCGGCTCAAGCGGGCGCCTTGACCACAACCCAGATCACGGGCCTGACCGAAACCAAGCTGGCCGCCCTGACGACGACCGCGATCGGTGGCCTGACGACAACCGAAGCTGGCACGCTCAGCTCGACGCAGCTCGGTAAGCTGAGCTCGGCCCAGATCACCGCGCTCGGCGCCAACAACCTGGCGCAACTGTCCACGACGAACCTCGCCCTGCTGACCTCGGCCCAGGTCGGCGGCGTGACCTCCGGCCAGATCGGTGCCCTGACCTCGACCCAGACGGCGGCCCTGACTTCGACGCAACTGAACGCTCTGACCACTGTGGCCATCAAGGCCCTCAGCGCCGATCAGGCGGCCGCGATCACCTCGACCAACCTGTCTGGCCTGGCTGTGACACGTATCGGTTCGCTAACGACCTCGGCTGTGACGGCCCTGACGACGACGGCCCTCACGGGCCTGACCTCCACCCAGGCGCTTGGTCTGACGTCATCACAGGTCAATGGCCTGACCACGACTCAGGTTGCCTCGCTCTCGACCGATCAGATCAACAAGCTGACGACGCTGGCGGTCTCGGGTCTGAACACTACGCTCGCCGAGGCCCTGACCACCACGCAGGTGAGCGGTCTGGCCACAACGATCCTGTCGTCACTGACCACCGGCGCAATTGCCGCGCTTGACCAGACGCAAATCGCCACGCTCAGCACAGCGCAAATGCAGGCTCTAAAGACGGCGCAGCTCAATGCGCTGACCTCGACGGCCATCGGCGGGCTGACGACGACCGAACTGGACAGCCTGACCTCGACCCAGGTCGCCGGTCTCTCGACCACCCAGATCGCCAATCTCAACACCACCAACATCACCAATCTGGAAACGACCCAACTGGCAGGCCTGACAGGCGCCCAACTGGGCAGCTTTGCCACCGACCAGCTCTCTGCTCTAACGACGACGCAACTGAACAGCATCACGGCGCTGGCGCTTGGGGCGCTCAAGAGCACGCAATCGACCGGCCTGACGACGACGCAGCTTTCGGGCCTCGATACCACCCGCCTGCAGGCGCTGAACACGACGCTTCTGACGGCTCTGGACGCTACGCAGGTCGATAGCCTGACCTCAACTCAGGTGGGTCTGCTCAAGACGACGCAACTCAATGCGATCAATGCGACATCCTTCAGCGGCCTGACCACGACCGACGTCAGCGCCCTGACGACTTTGCAACTGGCGGGCCTGAACTCGACCCAGGTCGAGCGTCTGACATCGACCCAGGTAGGTGGGCTAAGTTCCGATCAACTCGGCGCCCTGACAGCGGCCACGATCTCGACCTTCTCCACGGACGATATAGACGCTCTTTCCACGACCCAACTAGCCGGCGTCACCTCGGCGCAGGTCGGCAAGCTGACCACGATCCAGCTATCGGCCCTCAACTCGACCCAGTTTGGCGCCATTACCTCGACCGCTCTGGCCGGCCTGACCTCGCTTCAGGTCGGTGGCATTGCCACCAATTCGCTGGCGGCGCTCACCACCGATCAGCTTAACAGCCTGGCCGCAACGGCCCTGGCCGGCATCACCTCGACGCAGGTCGCCAACCTGACCACCACGCAGATCTCGGGGCTGACCGAAACCAAGCTGGCGGCACTTTCGACAGGTGCGCTCGGTGGTCTGACCACGACCGATATTGGTCTGCTCAGCACGACACAGCTTAGCAAGCTGAGCGCCGTGCAGGTGGGGGCGCTCGGCGCCACCAACTTCGCGGAACTGACCACCACCAAGATCAACGCTCTGACCGCCACCCAACTGGCCGGTGTCAGTTCGCAGGAACTGGCAGCCCTGACCTCGACCCAGGTCGGCGCCCTGACCTCGACCTCGCTCAACGCCCTGACGACGCTGGCGCTCAAGTCGCTGACGGCCGATCAGGCCGGCGCCATCACCTCGACCGGCCTGTCAGGGCTGGCCGTGACGCGCATCAGTTCGCTGACGACAGCAGCGGTCAACGCCCTGACGACGACGGCCCTGACCGGACTGACCTCGACCCAGGCGCTCGGCCTGACTTCATCGCAGGTTGGCGCCCTGACGACGACTCAGATCAGTTCGCTCTCGACCGACCAGATCAACAAGCTGACCGCCGCCGCCGTGGCCGGATTGAACGCCACCCTGGCAGAATCCCTGACCACCACGCAGGTTGGCGGACTGGCCACCACGCTGCTCTCGGCCCTGACCACAGGTGCTATCGCCGCGCTGGATGAGACCCAGATCGCTACGCTCAGCACAGCGCAGGTCCAGTCGCTGAAGGTACCGCAGTTGAACGCCCTGACCGCGACGGCCGTCGCCGGCCTGACCACCACGGAAGTTGGCGGCCTGACCACGGCGCAACTCACCGGCCTGACGGCGACACAAGCGGGCAACCTGACCTCGACCCAGCTTGGTGTCCTGCTCTCGACCCAGCTTGGCGCTCTGACCACGGCCAGCATCGCGGTGCTTGATGCTACCGACATTGGCGCCATCGACTCGACGCAACTGGCGGGTCTTGGCGCGCTCCAGATCGGCGCTCTCAACGCCACGGCCTTCGCCGGCCTGAGCACCACCAAGCTCGGCGCCCTGACCACCGCTCAGGTGGCAGGTATCACGTCTTCGGACCTTGTGGCCCTGACCACGACGCAACTGAGCAGTCTCGGTTCGACCCAAATCGGCGCCATCTCGACGCGGACGCTTTCGGCTCTCACCGAAACAACCTTCGGCGGTTTGTCGACGACGCAACTTGGCGGCCTGACCCAGACCCAACTCTCCACCCTTACTGAAACGGCGCTGAATGGTCTGACGACGACGCAGCTGGCCAATCTTACTACGACGCAACTCGGTGGCATGAAGGCGAGCCAACTGGCCTCCCTGACCTCCGATCAGCTTGCAGGCCTGACCTCGACCCAACTCGGCTCGCTGAGCACGACGGTCATCGCCGGCCTGAACGCCACTCAGGCCAACAGTCTGACCACGACCCAGTTCTCGGGTATCACCGACACCCAGTTGCCGGGCCTTAGCACCACGGTCTTTGGCTCGCTCTCCACCAGCGTGATCGATGCCCTGACGACGGCGCAGATCGGCCTGATTACGGCCACCGAACTGAAATCGATGAGCACGGCGCAACTGGCGGCGGCTGATCAAACGCAACTGTCGGCCATCAGCACCACAGCCATCGCCGGACTGAGCGCAACGCAGATCGGCAGTCTCTCGACCACCCAACTGACGCTGCTATCGACGTCGCAGATCGGCGCCCTGACCACTTCGGCGATCACCGGCCTGACGACCGATCAAATCCCGTCGCTCTCGACGACGCAGATCACCGGCATCACGGCAATCCAGCTTTCGGCCTTCTCGGACGCTCAACTGGAATCCCTGACCGACGCGCAGCAACTCGCGCTCTAAACAAGGGTGCAGCCACAATAAAAAGCCGGTGGAAGCTATCTTCCACCGGCTTTTTTATGTCTGAATTTCCAAATTGCACAGTAATTTGCCAAGGCCGCCATAGAGCGTTTCTTGGCCGCGCGAGCTTATGCGAGGAGCCATGCGGGCCTTTAACTAAAAAGACTTATTTACCGTCTGAGATCTGATCCAGCGTCTTGGCAGGGGTGATGGCTTGCGGATCGATGTAGCAGTGGATGATGGCGGGCTTGCCGGAGGCCTTCGCCCGCTTAAAGGCGGGCGCGAACTCCGCCGTGGTGCGAACGGTTTCGCCGTGACCACCGAAGGCCTCGGCATAGGCTTTGAAATCCGGATTTTTCAGATCGGTGCCGACGACACGGTGCGGATAGTTGCGCTCCTGATGCATGCGGATGGTGCCATACATGCCGTTGTCGATAACCAGGATAATGACCGGGATATCGTACTGCACGGCGGTGGCAAACTCATTGCCGTGCATCAGGAAGCAGCCGTCGCCCGCGAAAACAACGACCGTCTTGTCGGGGCACTGGCGCTTTGCCATGACACCCGCCGGCACGCTGTAGCCGACGCTGCCCGACGTGGGGGCGATCTGTGTGCGCGGCTGGTTATGGCGCCAGTAGCGGTGCAGCCAGATGGCGTAGTTGCCGGCGCCGTTACAGGTGATGGTGTCGGCCGGGAGATTTCCCCGCAGCCACACCATGACCTCGCCATACTGGAAATCGCCGGGGATCGGTGCCGGCGTGGTGGTCCACATCAGGAAATCCATATGGGCGTTCTGCGTCTCTTCCAGCCAGGGCTTGCTGACCGGCGCCTTGAGATCGGCCAGCGACCTAGCAAACGTATCCGGCGCGCAGACAATACCAAGCGCCGGTTGGTAAACCTTGCCGATTTCGCCAGCGTCCGGGAAAATATGAACCAGGGTTTGCTGCGGCGTCGGCAGGTCGATCAGGGTGTAGCTCGACGACGGCACTTCAGCCATGCGTGCGCCCAGCAGGATCAGCAGATCGGCGTCCCTGACGCGCTGCGCCAGCTTGGGGTTGGGGCCGAAGCCGAGATCGCCGGCATAGGACGGGTGGTCAGCCGGAAAGAGCGCCGAACGGCGAAACTCAGTGGCGACCGGAAGGGCGAAGGCTTCGGCAAAATTGGCAATCGCCTGACAGCCGTCTAGGCTCCAGTTGCTGCCGCCCAGAATGACCAGCGGCTTTTTTGCCTTGGCAAGCAGGGCTTCAAACTGTTGTAAGGCCCCGAGCGACAGTTCGGGTTTGGTAAGGCTAAGCCCCGGCGCGTCGGCCACGTCTTCCCTGTCCGTCAGCACGTCTTCCGGCAGGGAGATGACCACCGGGCCGGGGCGGCCCTGCATGGCGACGCGGAAGGCCCGGGCGACGATTTCGGGGATGCGTTTGGCGTCGGTGATCTCGACCACCCACTTGGCCGTGCTGCCGAAAAAGGCCTGATAATCCATTTCCTGAAAGGCGCCGCGGCCGAGCATGGCGCGTTCGACCTGGCCGATAAACAGGATCATCGGCGTTGAGTCATGCTGCGCAATATGAACGCCGTGCGCCGCGTTGGTGGCGCCGGGGCCGCGCGTCACAAAACAGACGCCGGGGCGGGCGGTTAGCTTGCCATAGGCTTCGGCCATGATGGCGGCGCCGCCTTCGTGACGGCAGATCAGCACGTCGATATCGGCGTCGTGCATGGCGTCGAGCGCCGCCAGATAGCTTTCTCCCGGCACGCAGGTGACGCGCTCGACACCCTGTTTGACGAGTTGATCGACTAATATTTGTCCGCCGGTTCTCATATCTTCTCCTCCCCTGCTTTAGCGGGGGAGGGGGACCCCGAAGGGGTGGAGGGGGCACTCCACACCGCTTTTCCATTTCCTAACATGGGTGATGGTCCATCGGCCACCATGCGTTCGCCGTTGATAACGATGGGCGACGCGACGCCTGAGATCTTAGATCCATCGGCGGCGGTCAATTCGAGCCGCATACCGCGATGGATAATCTGTGGATCGCTGAACACGTCCTCGATACGGTTGATCGGTCCGGCGGGAACACCGGCGGCCTCGAACACCGCCAGCCATTCGGCGCGGGTCTTTTGCATCAGGTAAGGTTGCACGGCGGATTGCAAATCCGTGCGGCGGGCGACACGCAGGGCATTGGTGGCGTAGTCCGGATGGGCAGCGATATCGTTAGCACGAAGCGCGGCACAGAATTTCTGAAACTGGCCGTCATTGCCGACCGCGACGATGATATGGCCATCCGACACCTGAAACACCTGATAGGGCGCGATATTGGGGTGGGCATTGCCGAGCCGAGATGGAGACTTACCGGAAACGAGATAGTTGCTGGCCTGGTTGGCAAGGATCGAGGTGGCGGTATCGAACAGCGACATGTCGATATGGCAGCCTTCACCACGTGTTTCGCGGCCATGGACGGCGGCCAGGATAGCGGTGGCGGTATAGACGCCGGTGAAGATATCGACCACGGCGACGCCGACCTTTTGCGGTTCGCGCTCGGGTTCGCCGGTGATGTCCATCAGGCCGCTCATGCCCTGAATGATATAGTCATAGCCGGCGCGGGCGGCATAGGGGCCGGTCTGGCCGAAGCCGGTGATCGAAGCGTAGATCAGGCGCGGATTGACGGCTTTGAGACTGTCGTAATCCAGACCGTATTTCTTCAGGCCACCGACCTTGAAGTTCTCGATCAGGATATCGGCCTCGGCGGCCAGCGCACGAATGGCGGCCTGCCCTTCCGGCGTTTCAAAGGCGATAGCGACCGAGGACTTGCCGCGATTGGTGGCGTGGAAATAGGCTGCGCCCCATGAATTGCCGGCGGCGTCTGTCACGAATGGAGGCCCCCAGGTGCGGGTGTCGTCGCCGACCTCCGGGCGTTCGATCTTGATGACTTCGGCGCCGACATCGGCCAGCAATTGCCCGCACCACGGGCCAGCGAGGATGCGAGCGAGTTCAAGGACTTTGAGGCCGGCCAAAGGCTTGGCGTGAGGTTTGGTCACAATCTCTCCTCCCCATGCAATGGGGAGGTGTCAGCGAGCGTAGCGAGATGACGGAGGGGCGCCCCTCCGGCGCTGCGCGCCACCTCCCCATCACGATGGGGAGGAGAGATAAGCGCCGCTTCCATCAATAAAACGCCTGCAACCCGGTCTGCGCACGGCCCAGAATCAGCGCGTGGACGTCGTGCGTGCCTTCATAGGTATTGACCGACTCCAGGTTCTGAGCGTGGCGCATGACGTGGTATTCCTCATGGATGCCATTGCCGCCGTGCATGTCACGCGCCTGACGGGCGATATCGAGCGCTTTGCCGCAATTGTTGCGCTTGATCAGCGAGATCATTTCCGGCTGCATCTGGCCGGCATCGAACAACTGCCCGACGCGCAGAGCGGCTTGCAGGCCCAGCGTAATCTCGGTCTGCATATCGGCCAGCTTCTTCTGGAAGAGTTGCATCTGCGCCAGAGGCTTGCCGAATTGCTTGCGATCGAGGCCATACTGGCGCGCACGGTGCCAGCAATCCTCGGCGGCACCCATGGCGCCCCAGGCGATGCCGTAGCGGGCGCGATTGAGGCAGCCAAACGGCCCCTTGAGGCCCGCCACGTTGGGCAGCAGGGCGTCTTCACCGACTTCGACGCCATCCATGACGATCTCGCCGGTGATGGACGCACGCAGAGACAGCTTGCCGTGGATCTTCGGCGCGGAAAGTCCCTTCATGCCCTTTTCCAGCACAAAGCCGCGGATGACGCCATCAAGCTTGGCCCACACCACGAAGACATCGGCGATCGGCGAGTTGGAAATCCACATCTTGGCGCCGGTCAGGCGATAGCCGCCATCAATTGTTTCGGCACGGGTGGTCATGGCGCCCGGATCTGAACCCGCGTCGGGTTCGGTCAGGCCGAAGCAGCCAACCCATTCGCCGGAAGCCAGCTTGGGCAGATACTTCATACGCTGCTCTTCAGTGCCGTAGGCATAGATCGGATACATAACCAATGACGACTGAACGCTCATCATCGAGCGGTAGCCCGAATCGACGCGCTCGACTTCACGCGCCACCAGACCATAGGCGACGTAAGTTGCACCGGCGCCGCCATATTGTTCCGGCAAGGTCGCGCCGAGGAGCCCCAGTTCGCCCATCTCGTTGAAGATGTGGCGGTCGGTATATTCCTCGCCATAGGCTTTGAGCACGCGCGGCATCAGCGAGCCTTGCGCATAGTCGTGCGCCGCCTCCATGATCATCCGTTCGTCGTCGGTAAGTTGCTCGGTGAGCAGAAAGGAATCATTCCACACAAAATCAGACATCAAACACCACGCCCTGAGCCAGCGGCAGCGAACTGCCAAAATTGATGGTGTTGGTGGTACGGCGCATATAGGCGCGCCAGGCGTCGGAGCCCGATTTCACGGCCGCCGCCGGTTTCCTTTTCGCCACCGAAGGCGCCGCCGATTTCAGCGCCGGAGGTGCCGATATTGACATTGGCGATGCCGCAATCCGAACCGGCCGCCGACATGAAGAGTTCGGCTTCGCGGATATCGTTGGTGAAGATCGAGGAGGACAGACCGGCGCCGACATCGTTCTGCATGGCGATGGCATCTTTCACATTGGAATAGCGCAGGATGTAGAGGATCGGTGCGAAGGTTTCGCGCAGCACCGGGCCTTCGTGTTTGCTCATTTCGACGATGGCCGGGCGAACGTAATAGCTGTTGTCGCCGCTGACCGTGACGCGCTCACCGCCCGTGACCACGCCGCCCGCCGCTTTCGCTTCATTCAGGGCCTTTTCAAAACCATCGAAGGCCAGTTTGTCGATCAGCGGGCCGACGAGCACGCCGTCTTCCATGGGGTTGCCGATCTTGACCGAGGCATAGGCCTTCTTCAGGCGCGGAACGAGCGTATCATAGACGCTGTCGTGGACGAACAGGCGGCGCAGGGTGGTGCAGCGCTGACCGGCGGTGCCCATGGCCGAGAAGGCGACGCCGCGCAGGGTCAGGTCGAGGTCGGCGGTGGGGGAGACGATGGCGGCGTTGTTGCCGCCGAGTTCCAGGATCGAGCGGGCGAAGCGGGCGGCCAGCTTGGGGCCGACGGCTCGGCCCATGGCGGTCGAGCCCGTGGCGGAAATCAGCGCGACCTTTTCGTGATCGACCAGCACTTCGCCGATCTCGCGAGCGCCGATGATCAGGGCTGACAGGCCGGCCGGGGCGTCGTAGCCTTCATCGACATAGCGCTTGAGGGCGCGCTCGAACAGCGCGTGGGTGGCCAGGCCGGTGAGCGGCGACTTTTCCGAAGGCTTCCAGACGATTGAGTCACCGCAAACGAGCGCCAGGGCCGCATTCCATGCCCAGACGGCGACGGGGAAGTTGAAGGCCGAGATGATGCCGACGACGCCAAGCGGCTGCCAGGTTTCCATCATGCGGTGGCTGCTACGCTCTGTGGCGATGGTGAGGCCGTAAAGCTGGCGGCTGAGACCAACGGCGAAATCGCAGATGTCGATCATTTCCTGTACTTCGCCGAGGCCTTCCGAGGTGACCTTGCCGACTTCGATGGAAACGAGCTTGCCGAGTTCGGCCTTGTGGGCGCGCAGTTCTTCACCGAAGAGACGGACCAGTTCGCCGCGCTTCGGGGCGGGGATGACGCGCCAGTCGAGGAACGCCTTGTGTGCCGCATCGATGGCCTTCGTGGCGTCGGCGGTCGAGGTCTCGACAACCTTGGCGATGATGTCGCCCGTGACCGGCGAGGTGACGGCCAGGGTGCCACCGGTATAGGTTTTGGGGTCGACGCCGAGGGTTGTCAGAAGCGAAGAGACATCTTCTGCAAAGCGTGTGGTTTCGGTGATCATTTTCGGTTCCTTAGAAACGTGAGTTTGTGAGGTGGACTGCCTGAGCGCCGACCTCGTAAAATACTTCTTTGAGCGCGCGCATCTTCGCCTCAGCGGGCGTGGTGACGGGCAGGGGCAGATCGTCTTCGCTTTTCTCGCCAGCGATCAGTTCGGCAAGGGTGCGGCCCATGACCGTGCCCGGCGCGATGCCGCGGCCATTATAACCGCTGATTCCGATGACGTTTGGCGCAAATTTATGGAAACGTGGCAGGTTGTCATCGGTCATGCCGATCTGGCCGTACCATTCCGCTTCGAATTTGACATTGCCCAGTTGCGGGAAAATCTTGTGCACGGCGCGCAGAGCCCAGCCGCGATGGATGCCATGGCCCACACCGTTCAGCGCGCCGACGCTGCCGAAGATCAGGCGGCCATGCACATCCATGCGGAAGGACGACAGCACTTCCTTGGTATCCCATACGCCTTCATAGCCGGGCAGGAGAGTGGCGCGCACATTATGGCTCAGGGGTTCGGTGGCGAAATTAAAGTAGGGCAGGTGAACCTGTTCGCGGCGGATGATCTCCCACGGGCCTTGCGTATAGGCGTCGGTGGCCATGATCACCCAGTCGGCGGTGACCGAGCCTTGCGGAGTTTTTACCCGCCACTGTGCGCCATGAGGCGTTACGTCCAGCGCGGGCGAGCCGGTATAAAGCGTAGCGCCTTCCGTCTGCGCCGCCTTGGCCAGTCCGCGCACATAGGCTAGCGGCTGGATGGTGCCGGCGCGCAGATCGAGCAGGGCGCCGCTGTAGGCGCGGGAGCCAACCTTTTGCGCGGTCTCTTCAGCCGATAACAGTCGCACCGGCGCACCACGCGCCTGCCATTGCTTTTCACGCTGTTGCAGTTCTTCGAGACCCGCTTGCCCCACGCCGCAATGCAGGGTGCCGTGTTTTTGTAACTGGCATTCGATGCCGTAGGTGTCGACGATATCGAACACGGCCGAAGGGGCATCGCCGAGCAGTTTCAGCAGGCGGTCACCATGAACTTCGCCGAGCACGTTTGGCAGTTCATCGGGCATGACCCACATGCCGGCATTGACCAGTCCGACATTACGACCGGCACCGCCGAAGCCGATGTCCTGCGCTTCCAGAACGACCGAGGCCATGCCCTTTTTCGCCAGATGCAGCGCCGCTGAATTGCCCGTATAGCCCCCGCCGATGATGCAGACCTGCGTCCGCACATCGCCGGTCAGCACGGTCGTTGCCGGTGCGGCGGGCGCGGTGGTTTCCCAGAGGCCGTGTGTTTTTGTATCGGCGCTGATAGTCTTGGGCATGTCATTCCGTATCTGTATGGACAACGGACTTATACGCGCTAATATGCCACTGATCCATTGCCATTTCGGCATTACATCATTCTCAAATGGAATGACTCCTGATGCTTGCCCCGCGCCGTTTTTTGCCGCCAACCAGCCATTTGCAGGCTTTTGAGGCCGCCGCACGCACCGGCAGCATCACGGCGGCGGCGCGCGAACTGGCCCTAACGCAAAGCGCGGTCAGTCGCCAGATCAAGGCGCTGGAAGACCAGCTTGAGGTCGAACTGTTTATCCGTGAGCGGCAAACGATTCGTCTTACCCCCGGTGGGGAGGCCTATGCGCGAGAAGTGCGCGATGCGCTCAAGAAAATCAGCACGGCTTCGCTCAATCTGCGCGCCAATCCCTTTGGCGGTACGCTCAATCTCGCCGTCCTGCCGACCTTCGGTGCGCGCTGGCTGGCGCCGCGACTGCCGGCTTTCTTGAGCCAGCATCCGGGCACCACGCTCAACCTGATTACGCGCCTCAGCCTTTTCGATTTCCGTCAGGAAGCGATAGATGCCGCCATCCACCACGGTACCGGTGACTGGCCCGGCGCGCAGACGCAGATCCTGCGCGAAGAATATGTCGTGCCGGCGTGCAGTCCGGCGCTGCTGGAGCGCTACCGTTTCGAGACGCCGGCGGATATCCGCAAGGCGCCCTTGCTGCACATCACCACCCGTCCAGACGCCTGGGAGCGTTGGCTGCGCCAGAACGATGCGCCGGCCGAGCACGTGCAAGGGATGCTGTTCGACCAGTTCGCCACCATGGCGCAGATGGCGCGGGCCGGACTGGGTGTGGCGCTCTTGCCGGATTTCCTTATCGAAGAGGAACTTCGCACCGGTCAGCTTGTGCGGGCGCTCGACCTACCGATGAAAAACGCCGAAGCCTATTATCTCGCCTGGCCGGAAGACCGCGCCGACCATCCGCCGCTGGTCGCCTTCCGCGACTGGCTACTGACCGAAACCGCCATCGATAACGGATAAAAGATGCAAAACCTGACCGCGCACGACCTCATCGAACGTCTGCCCTATGCCTTGCTCACCCAGCAACTGCCGAAATTGCTGCAGGGCGAGACGACCTCGCCGCAGCGCCATGTCCACACGGTGCAGAACAACGGTGAACCGGACGCTACCTTGCTGATGATGCCGGCGTGGAGCCAGGGCGTAGGGGGCGTCAAGATTGTCAACGTGACGCCCGGCAATGCGCGCCGCAATCTGCCGGCGGTGACGGCAAGTTATCTGTTGTTCGATGCGGTGACCGGCGAACACATGGCCCTGCTCGATGGCGGCGAACTGACGGCGCGGCGCACGGCTGCGGTGGCGGCGATCGCGGCGGACCGGTTGGCTGCGGACGGCGCCAGACATCTGCTGCTGGTCGGCTCGGGACGGATCGCTTCAGAACTGGCCTTCGCCTACCGCGCGGTGCGCGAGATCGAAACGGTTCAGGTTTTCAGCCCGACGACGGCCAATGCCGAAAAGCTGGTCTCGGCGCTTAAGGCGGGTGGCTTTCACGCCGAGGTGTGCCACGATCTGGCGGTGGGGGTTGCGAAAGCCGATATCATCGCCTGCGCCACGCTTTCCCAGGAGCCGCTGATCAAGGGGGAATGTCTGCACGCAGGCCAGCATGTGGCGCTGATCGGCGGCTATCTGAAAGACATGCGCGAGGCCGATGACGCCGCCATGACACGCGCCGACATCTGGGTCGATACCTATGCGGCCATGAGCGAAGCCGGCGACCTGACCCAGCCTATAGCGGCAGGCTTGCTGCACCATGAGATGATCAGGGGCACCCTGTCGGATCTGTGCACCAGTGGACCGATTGAAGGTCTTGCAGACAAGATCACGCTGTTTAAAAGCGTCGGTGATGCCGCACAGGATCTGGCGGCCGCATCACTGGCTGTAGGGTAGACGGTTTATCTACAGATTGCACCGAAGAAGATGATCTAGGCATCGCTCCAATCGAGCACGATCTTGCCCGATTGACCGGCCCGCATGATATCGAAGCCCTGCTGGAACTCCGACGCCGGCAGCCGATGCGTGATGATCCGTTCCAGCGGGAAGCCCGCCTCGATCAGACCCAGCATCTTGCGCCAGGTCTCGAACATCTCGCGACCATAAACGCCACGCACGGTCAGGGCCTTCATGATGATGTCGTTCCAGTTCACCGTGCTCTCGCCAGCGGGAATGCCGAGCAGGGTCAAGGCGCCGCCCATGCGCAGGTGTTCGATGGCCTGCGGAATAGCGGGCTTGGCGCCGCTCATCTCCATGCAGACATCGTAGCCGTTGGCGATGCCGAGTTCATGCCTGACATCGTGCAAATCTTCCTTTGATACATCCACCGTGCGGATATCGGCAACCTTCGCCGCCAGGTCGAGACGATAGGGATTGATGTCCGTGAGCGTCACGCTGCGCGCGCCGATGAAGCGCGCCACAGCGGCCGCCATGATGCCGATGGGGCCAGCGCCCGTCACCAGCACATTGGCGCCGACCATATCGGTTTGCTGCACGGTATGGACAGCGTTACCAAACGGATCGAGCACCGCGCCCAGTTCGTTGCTAACGCGCTCCGGCAGGGGCACAACATTGAAGGCCGGCAGGGCCAGATATTGCGCAAAAGCGCCGGGGCGATTAACGCCGATGCCTTGCGTTTCCGGATCGAGATGGAAGTGGCCGGCGCGGGCGGCATCGCTATCCATATTGATAACGTGGCCCTCGCCGGAGACGCGCTGTCCGACCTTTAACGGACGGCTAACTCGCGCGCCGATGGCGACAATCTCGCCGGCAAATTCATGGCCAACCACCATCGGCACCGGAATGGTTTTTTGCGCCCATTGATCCCAGTTATAGATATGGACATCGGTGCCGCAGATGGCGGTGTGGGCAATGCGGATCAGCACGTCGTCCGGACCGCAATCGGGCACCGGCGCGGTGGTCTGCCAGATGCCGGGCTCGGCCTTGAGCTTGGCCAGCGCGGTCATGGTAGCGGGCAAGGTCTTGGCAGTGATGACAGGGCGCAGATCGTCCATCAGATCACCCCCAATTCGCGGCCAGCCTTGGTGAAGGCCGCGATCGCTGTGTCAATCTGCGCGAAGGTGTGCGCGGCGGAAATCTGCGTGCGGATGCGGGCCTGACCTTCCGGCACAACCGGGAAGGAGAAGCCGATGACGTAGATGCCCTCTTCGAGCAAACGGGCGGCCATGGCCTGCGCCAGTTTGGCATCGTGCAGCATGACCGGGATAATCGGGTGCGAACCCGGTAGCAGATTGAAGCCTGCCGCCGTCAGGCCGGCGCGGAAACGCTCGGCATTTTGCGTCAGTTGGGCGCGCAGGTGATCGCCGGTTTCGGCCAGTTCAATGGCCTTCAGGCTGGAGGCGGTGATCGAAGGCGCCAGGGCGTTGGAGAAGAGGTAGGGACGGGCGCGCTGACGTAGGAGGTCGATGACCGTCTTTTTCGCTGCGATATAACCGCCCATCGCACCGCCGAGCGCCTTGCCGAAGGTGCCCGTCAGGATGTCGACGTTCACGCCGGCGCGGGCAGGGGTGCCGGCGCCTTTGGGGCCGGTAAAGCCGGTGGCGTGGCAATCATCAACCATCACCAGCGCATCGTATTGCTCCGCCAGTTTGGCTATGCCTTCCAGGGGAGCGTAGTAGCCGTCCATGGAAAATACGCCGTCCGTGGCGATCAGAATGGTACGCGCCCCGTTATCGCGGGCAGCCTTGAGCTGAGTTTCCAGATCGGCCAGGTCGGCGTTTTTGAAGCGGTACTTTTTCGCCTTGCATAACCGCACGCCGTCGATGATCGAGGCGTGGTTCAGGCTGTCGGAAACAATGGCGTCCTCGTCGGTGAGCAGCGGCTCGAACACACCGCCATTGGCGTCGAAGCACGCAGCGAAAAGGATGGCGTCCTCCATGCCGACGTAAGACGCGATCTTCGATTCCAGTTGCTTGTGCAGGGTTTGCGTGCCGCAGATGAAGCGCACACTGGCCATGCCGGCGCCATATTCAAGCAGGGCGGCGCGGCCGGCTTCGATGACGTCCGGATGATCGGCCAGGCCGAGATAGTTGTTGGCGCAGAAATTGATGACCTCGCGTCCGTCCTCCAGTCGAAGCGCCGGGCGTTGCGGTGAGGCGATAACGTGTTCCGGCTTTTTCAGCCCGCGCGATTCGATATCGGCAAGGGTGGTTTCCACCCGTTCGTAAAAGGCTGTGCGCATGTGACCTTCGCTCTCAATTCCATTATATTGTATTTTTGTACAATATAATGCGAGCGGGTTCAAACGCATTTTCCACTATACAGCCGAAAAATCTACTATAATGGATCTTTTGTGGTGGGGATTATCCCGGCAGCACCACCAGCAAGGCTTCCAGCTTTTCGTTTCCGGTATTGCTGATGCTGTGCGGCACATCAGCGCGATAGCGCACCGTACTGCCGGCCAGCGCCTTTTGCTGCGCTTCCGCGGCGATGACCAGCGCTTCGCCGGAGAGGATGGACAGGTGCTCACGACTGCCCGAAGCGTGGGGCTGCGAGGTCAGCGAGGCGCCGGGTTCGATCTCCAGCCGATACCATTCCATATCGCCTGTGGTTTCCGGCGGGCTCAGGATCTGGAGCACGCAGTGGCCGTCCGCCGAATGGATGCGCGGCGTATTGTGCGCCTCCACCAGTTCAATCGCCTGTTCGCTTGCGTCGGCCGCTTCACCGATCAGGGTGGCGATATCGATGCCGAGCGCCTGCGTCAGCGCCCACAAGGTGGCGAAGGTGGGATTGGCCAGGCCGCGCTCAACCTGACTCAGCATCGAGCGCGAAATCTTCGACCGGCCGGCCATGTCATCGAGCGAAAGGCCCTGCTGTTTACGCAGGGCCTGCAAACGAGAGCCTATTTCAGGGGCTTTTCTGATCTTGTCCATGCGCCTTTTCTAAGCGCAAAACGGCGATCTTACCAGCGCGGATCGGACTCATGTGGCGGGATCTGCATCTCGTGCAGCAGAAGGGCGACGTGCTCGCTGTCATGACCCTTGCGGCCCAGCATGACCGAGCGCTGTGGCTTTGGTGGTGTCAGGCCGGCCTCGTGCAACACGGCGCTGACGCGGTTGTCGAACTCAGCCCGTAGGGCGGCCTTGCTGATGGAAATGCCTTTATGCAGCAAGGCCTCATCCACTTCGTCCATCATGAATAGCTCGTCGACGAAATGCGACATGTAGTCCATGCTTTTGACCAGGCGCTGATGGCTGAGGCAGGACGAATCCCCGAGGCGAATCATCCAGTCGCGGGCGAAATCGACATGGTAACCGACGTCGCGTACACTTTTTTCTGCGATATCGGCCAACTCCTTGTGCGAAGAGCCCGTCAGGGCCTCAAGGAACAGATACTGGTAATTGGAGAAGAGGAACTGACGCGCCAGGGTCTGGGCGAAATCGCCATTGGCCTGTTCAACCAGCAGGCAGTTGCGGAAATCGTGCGGGTCGCGGTGGAAGGCCAGGGCATCGGCGTCGCGTCCCTGTGGATCGTTCTTGGCCGCCAGTTCCAGCCAGAAGGTGGCTTGGCCTACAAGGTCAAGCGCAAGGCTCGACAGGCCAAGATCGACCTCAAGGCTCGGGGCGTGGCCGCACCAGGCGCTCAGGCGTTTGCCGAGGATCAGGGCGTCATCGCCGAGACGGAGGCTGTAATCGAAGATGGGATCTCTCATATTCCCTGTACCTTTTTCTTTGCGTTTAAAGGATGTAAACGCGCCCCTGCCGCAACAAACGAAAGATGCTGCACCGCATGGCAGCGCAGCATCTTGAATCGATTTCGGGGTGAAAACCGCTTGGCGACGTCCGTCTGGCGGACGGCCTGCCGGCGCGACGTGGCGATCGTTCCAGCGTTGTGAAATCGGCAAAGCAAACATATGTGCGGTTCTGTGGCGTTTTCTCTTATCGTTGAAAATACACTACAAAAAAGTCGACGCAGGGTCAATTTCAAAAACTGACACCTATGTCAAATTTATATAATATCGCGCAATTTGGGATAATTTCTCATGTTTCCGACGCTATTTGCAAATTTATGCTGCAGCGGTTGCGTTGAGCGATTCCTCAGCCGCCCATGAGCCGAATCGAGCAGGATCTGGGATCGGCTGAGGCGGCCTGTAAGGCGGTTGATGGCTGCGTCCTATTTTATTTTTCCCACAGGTTGAGAAGGACATCTGAAAAGGCTATCCAAAGAACAGATATTCTCCGGACGAGGTGCGCCGTACCCGGTTACGACAAGACGACGCCAAAACTGGAGTCGAGCCATGTTCAAAAATCCGAAACTGTGGGCGATTATCGCCATCCTGATCGCGATCGTGTCGGTGCAGCTTGGCGCCACGCTCAGCAAACACGTCTTTCCGCTAGTCGGTTCCGAAGGCACGACGGCGCTGCGCCAGTTCTTCGCCACGGTCGCGCTTTTGATCGTTTTCCAGCCATGGCGCGGCGGACCTGAGCGCAAGCACTGGCCGGTGCTGGCGCTTTATGGCGTCATACTCGGCATCATGAACCTGGTGTTTTACGCCTCGATTGACCGTATCCCGTTGGGAATCGCCGTGGCGCTGGAATTTTCCGGCCCGCTGGCCGTGGCGATCTTCGGTTCACGCAAATGGAGCGATTTCATCTGGGTGGGCTGCGCCGTGGCCGGCCTGTTGATCCTGTTGCCTTGGGGGGAGAGCAAGGGCGCGCTTGATCCGGTTGGCGTGGTCTACGCCTTGATCGCCGGCGTGCTATGGGGGCTTTATATCATTGTCGGCCAGAAGGTCGGCGACCGCGTCCATGGTGGCAAGGCGGTGGCGCTCGGCATGGCGTTTTCGACGATTTTCACGGTGCCGATTGGCGTGGCTTTTGCGGGTGCAGCCTTGTGGTCGCCCGCCATTCTGCTCTACGGTGTCGGTATCGGCATTCTGGCCAGCGCCATCCCTTATTCGCTGGAGATGATCGCGCTGAAGGCCATGCCCGCCAAGACTTTTGGCCTCATGATGAGCCTGGAGCCGGCGGTGGCCTCGCTGCTGGGGCTGGTTATCCTGCACGAACTGTTGACGCCCTTGCAATGGCTGGCAATAGCGCTGGTGATTATCGCGTCAGCGGGTTCCAGCCTGACGGCGAAGCGTGGATCGAACGACGCCACGGCTTAGCAAATCTCTTCCACTGTAAAGCGGAGGAGGTGCGGCCGTAGTTTCGCCGGAGGTGCATAACTGATTGCGGGGCTGACCCCTCCGTCAGCGACACCAGCCCTACGGGCTTCGCGCTGACACCTCCCCCGAACGCTTAGCTACAGGGGAGGAGGAAGTTTATTAAGCCGTGACGATCTCTCCATCTTCAATACGCACTGGCCACGGTGTCAATGACTGACCGGCGCACGGACCACCGACACAACGGCCGGAGGCGATCTGGAAAAGGGCGCCGTGCCAACTGCATGAGATAAGGTCGGCCTGCGGTGTCAGATAGTCGTCGAGCTCCTGTGCCAGCGGCAATCCGGCGTGCGGGCAGCGGTCGACATAGCCGTAATAGTCATTAGCCTTGCGCACCACGAAGCCGTGGAAGTGCGCTTCGCCAATCTGCAGCACGAAATTGCGTGCGGTCCTATCAGCGATCAGATTCGCCGGCCCCAGTTTAACGCCGGCGGGGGTGGTGAAAACACGTTCAATTTTAGTCAAGAGTTGGCTTTCATGATCAGCGGTTGGAATCCACCGTATCGGCATCGGGCTGATGACGCGGATGCGCGCGCACAAACGCCGGATGGTCATCGCAGCGTTCATTGACGGCGCGGATATTCGGATACGGATCGAGGCTGACACCGAAGCGCTGGGCGGAGAAGACTTGCGGAACCAGGTAGCAGTCGGCCAGGGTCGGTTCGCTGCCGAAGCTATAGCCCTTGCCGTGCTGACCGATCAGGGTTTCCAGCGCCGTGAAACCTTCGGCGATCCAGCCCTTGGCCCACATTTTCGTCTGGGTTTCGTCGGCCTGCCAGTCGTTCTTCAGTTCGCGCAAAACACGCAGATTGTTGAGCGGGTGGATATCGCAGGCGATCAGCGCCGCCATGGCCCTGACCGCGGCGCGATCGGCGGCGGCTGGCGGCAAAAGCGATGGCTCCGGGCAGGTCTCTTCCAGCCATTCCATAATGGCCGAACTCTGCGTCAGCACGTGGCCACCGATATCGAGCGCCGGCACCAGGCCTTGCGGATTGAGCGCCTTGTAGGCCGGATCATGGTGCGCGTTGCTGCGCAGGTCGTGGCTATGCGATTCGTAGGATAGTCCCTTGAGATTCAGGGCGATGCGAACGCGGTAGGCGGCGCTGGAGCGCCAGTAGTCGTGCAGCTTGAGCATGATCCTCGCCTTTGTTCTTATCTGGCAGGCGCTATGCGCCCGCGGCAGTCCCCAAATCCGATGCTGACAAAACCGTCAGCCTCAGCGCGTGCTCTTAAGATAAGCTCATCATGGTCTTCAAGAAAGGTGCGCGTCTCGTCTGACGGCAGGATCACGGGCTTTTTACCGCCTTCGGACAATTCGAGCAGGCTGCCGGCGCTGTCGGGTGTGGGGCCTGAGATCGTGCCGGTGCCAAGCAGATCACCGGTTTGCAGGTTGCAGCCATTGCTGGCGTGATGTGTGACCAGTTGCGCCGCCGTCCAGTACATATGGCGCGCCTCGCTTTGGCTCAAACTATAGGGCGGCAGGTTTTGCGCCCGCATGGCTTCGGTCTGGATCAGAACGTCCAGCTTGAGCCCCAGCGCGCCCGTGGCCTGATCGGCCTCGTCCCACAGATAGGGCAGGGGCTTGGGATCACCTTCCGGGCGTGCTTGTTGCGCCTGACGGAAGGGCGCCATGGCCTCCGGCGTGATGATCCACGGCGAGATCGTGGTCATGAAGTTCTTGGCGAGGAAGGGACCGAGTGGCTGGTACTCCCAGGCCTGAAAATCACGCGCTGACCAGTCGTTGAGCAGGCAATAGCCCGCGATATGGTGCGCAGCATCGCCGATATCGACAGGCATGCCGAGATCATTACCCTGACCGATCCAGATCCCCAGCTCCAGCTCAAAATCAAGTCGCTTGCTGGGTCCGAAGGATGGGGCTTCGGCGTCGGGCGCTTTGGTCTGGCCCTTGGGGCGGATAACCGTTGCGTCGGTCGGGTGGATCGATGAGGCGCGGCCATGATAGCCGATCGGCACGTGCTTGTAGTTGGGCAGCAGGGGATTATCAGGCCGGAACAGCTTGCCGACCGTCACCGCATGATGGATGCCGGCGTAGAAGTCAGTATAGTCGCCAATGTGCGTCGGCAGATGTAGGGTGCAGTCGGTGGCGCTATGCAGATAGGGTTCGGCGGAATCGGCATGGCGCGGATCGCTAAGTAATTGCGACATTTGCTGGCGCAGGCTTTTGCGTAAAGCTGGCGTGGCGAGAACCTGATCCAGCGTCACGCTGTCCTGCCGCAGGCCGGCCGCCACCAGCGCCTGTAACTCGATGATCTCATCACCGATGGCAACACCGGCGCGCGGCGCTTCATTCGCAGGGCTGAACAGGCCAAACGGCAGGTTCTGGATCGGGAAATCCCTATGCCCGCTGGCGCTGGCCACCCATGAGGTCAGTTTCGGATCGTGTGTCGCGTCTATCATTCTGGCTCCAGCGCTTGCGGCGCGTAGGTTGTTTAGGGGATCCACAGATTGCACAGATTATGCGGGCGCTACCGGGCCCTCGGTGTGCGAAACGACAATAGCGCTATGACGACGCGAAGCGTCAGTTTGCATTTTCACACGATAAGCTGCAACAAACGCGGAAAGGGTGCGGTAGCGCCCGCATAATCTGTGCAATCTGTGGATAAACTTTCTTACTTTTTCGGCAAATCGGCCTTTTTGAAATTGTCCCAGCACTGGTCGTAATCGCTCTGCAACAGTGGTGTTTCCATCGCATGCGTGGTGGGGATAAGGGGCAGGCGTGTCTCGAACATGAAGGCCATGGTGCCGTCGATCTTGTGCGGTTTCAGATCCGCAGCAATCGCGGCTTCAAAACTGGCCTTGTCGGGGCCATGACCGTTCATGCAGTTGTGCAAGGAGGCCCCTCCGGCTGCGAAGCCATCGGCCTTGGCGTCATAGGCGCCAGTGATCAGGCCCATGAATTCGCTCATAATATTGCGGTGGAACCAGGGCGGGCGAAAGGTGTGTTCGGCCACCATCCAGCGCGGCGGGAAGATGACGAAATCGGCATTGGCGGTACCGGGTGTTTCAGACGGCGAGGTCAGGACGGTGAAGATCGACGGATCGGGATGGTCGAAACTGACCGTGTTGATGGTGTTAAAGCGCCTGAGATCATAACGATAGGGCGCCAGATTGCCGTGCCACGCCACGACATCGAGCGGCGAATGATCGGTCCGCGTCGTCCATAGTCTGCCGGCGTATTTTTGCAGCAGTTCATAATCGCCGTCGATATCCTCGAAGGCGGCGACCGGTGTCTCGAAATCGCGTGGGTTGGCCAGTCCGTTGGCGCCGATAGGGCCCAGATGGGGCAGGCGGAAAGGATGGCCGTAGTTTTCCAGAATATAGCCCGCGGCATGGCCTTCAGGCAGGGCAACGCGAAATTTCACGCCACGCGGAATTACGGCGATCTGGAGCGGTCCGACTTTCAGGACGCCCATCTCTGTGAAAATGACCAGCCGACCCGATTGCGGCACGATAAGCCATTCACCATCGGCATTGAAGAAGGCGCAATTCATCGAACGGTTGGCGGCATAGAGGTGGATGGCCACGCCGGTCTGGGCCGTGGCATCGCCATTGCCGGCGTAGGTGATCAGGCCGTCGATGAAATCGACGGGCGCGACGGGTGCGGTCAGCGGTGACCAGCGCAGACGGTTGGGCGTCGGCGCGGCGAAGGTGGGGGCGTCACGATAGGGGATGAAAGGCGCATGGCTGGCTGACGGGCGCAGACGGTAGAGCCACGAACGCCGGTTGTCGTTGCGAGGCGCGGTGAAGGCCGAGCCGGAAAGCTGTTCGGCATAGAGCCCGAAAGGCACGGCCTGAGGTGAGTTTTGCCCGATCGGCAAGGCGCCGGGTATAGCCTCGGTGGAGACATGGTTGCCGAAGCCGGTCATGTACGCAGGGTTTTCTGTCATTGTTGTCTCCCTGTAGAAGCAAAATACCCAGCACCATTGCAGCGCAATGGTCCACCTCCCCGACAAGCGGGGAGGTGCAGATGTTCCTGCGTCTTAAGTCTTAAGCCACCTTGATAACCCCGCGACGGATCTGATCAAGTTCAATCGATTCAAACAGCGCCTGGAAATTGCCATTGCCAAAGCCCTGATTCCCCTTGCGCTGGATAACTTCGAAGAAGATCGGCCCGAAGGTGTTCTCAGTAAAGATCTGCAGCAAAATGCCTTCGCTCTCGACATCGCCATCGATCAGAATGCGGTTGGCCTTAAGGCGTTGCAGATCCTCACCGTGGCCAGGCACGCGCTTATCGATCAGATCGTAATAGGTCTCGATCGTATCCTGGAGCTTCACGCCGCGGGCGCGCAGCATTTCGACCGTATCGTAGATGTTGTCGGTGGTCAGCGCGATATGCTGGATGCCTTCGCCTTTGTACTGGCGCAGGAATTCCTCGATCTGGCTGGTGTCGTCCTGGCTCTCGTTGAGCGGGATGCGGATGGCGCCGTCGGGCGCGATCATGGCTTGCGAGAACAGGCCGGTCGCTTGTCCCTTGATGTTGAAATACTTCTGCTCTTCAAAGCCGAAAATCTGGGCGTAGAAGCTGGACCAGGTACGCATCTGGCCGCGCGCCACATTGTGTGTCAGGTGATCAAGCACTTGGAAACCAACGCTGTTGGCTGCCTCCGCCTCTTCTGCGCCTTCGATGGCGATCCAGTCAGCATAGAGATCGTGGTCGATGAGATAGAGCAGCGATCCGCCGATGCCTTGCAGCACATAGCTGCCGGCTCCGAGCGCGCCTTGGGCGGCATCGTAGGCGACGGCGCCGCTTTTCAGCGCCAGATCATAGGCTTTGGCGGCATCGGTGACGCGGAACCCCATGCCATTGGCCGAAGGGCCATGGTGCGCGGCAAATTCTTTCGCTTGCGGACTGGCTGAGGTGTTGAGCAGGAAGTTGATTGTGCCCTGCTTATAGCGCACGATGTCGCGCTCAGGGTGACACGAAGCGGCGACGAATCCCATCATCTCCAGTTGACGTGCCATGGCGGTGGTGTCGGGGCCTGTGAACTCGACAAACGCGAAACCATTGAGACCTAGAGGATTATCGTTCATGTTGGGCTCCTTGCAGATAGGGTTTCAGCGCAGCGGCGAAGCGCGGCAGGTTGCCCGCTTGCAGACCGGCGATGTTCATGCGACCGTTTTCCACCATGTAGATGCCATGCTTAACGCGCAGGTCGGCCACGGCTTCGCGGTTTAAGGGCAAGAGTGCAAACATGCCGCTTTGCTGCGCCACCGAAGCCAGTTGCGGCACGGCTTTCGCCAGTTCGGCACGCATGGTGTTGAGGCGGGTGCGCATCTGTTCAAGCTCGGTGAGCCAGATTTGCGTCAGGTCGGTCGAATTGAGGATGGTGCGCACAACCGCGGCGCCGTGATCGGGCGGCATCGACCACATGGCGCGCGCGATCAGGATCAGATTACCACGCGCACGCAGGGCGGCGGTGGCGCTGTCGGCCTTGACCCACAAGGCGCCGATGCGTTCGCGGTAAAGGCCGAAATTCTTGGAACAAGACGCGGCGATGATCGCTTCCGGCACGCTGTCGAGCAGGGTGCGCATGGCGTCGGCGTCGGCCTCCATGCCTTGCCCCAAGCCCTGATAGGCGATGTCGATCAGCGGGATCAGGCCCTTGCGGCTAACCAGTTCGCCGATGGTACGCCACTGAGCGGGCGTGAAGTCCGCGCCGGTCGGGTTATGGCAGCAGGCGTGCAGCAACAGCACGTCGCCGGTGCGGGCGCTTTCCAGTGCGGTCATCATCTCATCGAACAGCACGGTCTGCGTGGCCTGATCGAAGAACGGGTGTTCGAGGATGTGCAGACCGGCGGAGCGGATCAGGGCATGGTGATTGATCCAGGTCGGCGTACCCAACCAGACGCACGCTTCCGGATTGGCCTTGTGGATCAGTTCGGCTGCCAGGCGCAGGGCACCTGTGCCGCCGGGCGTCTGTACGCCGCAATAGCGGCTGTCCTCAGCGGTGCCCAAAACTCGTTGCGTCAGCAAGTCTATAAAATGCGCGTCGCCCTCGGCGGCCAGATAGGCCTTGCTGCTTTGCGTCTCGATCAGGTTGCGTTCGGCCATCTTGACGGCCTGCATAACCGGCGTGTGGCCGTTGTCATCGCCATACACGCCAATGCCTAGATCAATCTTGTTGGCCCGCGGATCGTTGCGCAGCAAATGGAGCAAGGTCAGCATGGCGTCGAGCGGCCGATCATCAAGCGCATCGAAAAGATGGGGGCGGGCCAGCAGATGGGAAGGCATGATGGTTTCCAATGTGATGATATCTTGTGAAACTATATGCCTGCCGTCGTGCACTTTCAATTCCAATTTCGTCATTATCCCGAGAAATAATACCTTTTGGGCTGGTCATCCGACGATAAATGACAAAGCTTTTTCGTCTGGATAGCTGATCCTTGCCAAGGTGGCGCTTCCGGAGCATGGTAAGGCTAGCGGCCCCGAACCGTTTCAACGAGCGGGCCTGTTCCGGGAGAGAGTATGAAAAACGCCTTTGTCACCCTTGCCACTATCTGCGCCTTAAATGCGTTTCCCGTATTCGCCGAAGCGCCGAAAGGTTTCGAGGTCGCCATCACGGTCGATGACCTGCCGTCGCATGGCGCGGTGCCGCCGGGCGTCAGCCGGGTCGATGTAGCGCGGGACTATCTGGCGGCGCTCAAGGCGCATAAGGTGTCGGGTGTCTATGGCTTCATCAATGCTATCCATATCAAGGCAGATCCGTCGAGCGCCGAGGTGCTGAAGATGTGGCGCGCGGCGGGTTATCCGCTCGGCAATCATGGCTATAGCCATATGAACATCAATGCCGGCGGGCTTGAGGCCTTCGAAGGCGACCTGATGGGCAATGAGCCCGTCCTGGCCGAGCTGATGAAGGGTGAAGACTGGCGCGTGCTGCGCTTTCCCTTCCTCAATGCCGGCACAGATCCGGCGCTGCACAGTGGCATCATGGACTGGCTGAAAGCGCACAACTACCGCATCGCCGACGTCACCATGAGCTTTAACGACTGGGCCTATACCGACACCTATGCGCGCTGCATGGCCAAGGGCGATGCGGCGACGATTGAAACGATGAAAGCGCAATATATGTTGGGCGTGAAGGCCTCCATTGCGCGGGGGCTGAGCGGTTCGGAAAAGGTTTACGGCCGGCAATTCCGCACGTCCTGCTGATCCACGAAGGCGCCTTTACCGCGCAGATGCTGCCGCAGGTGCTCGATACGTTCGAGGCTGCCGGTGCCCGTTTCGTCACGCTCGATCAGGCACAGAGCGATCCGGCCTATAGCGCGCCGAGCGAGCACCGGGGCGAGCAATTACTGATTGAGCGCACGGCGAAAGAAAAAGGTATCGACATCTGGAAGGATGCCCCCGCCGATGTCGATATCTCTAATCTCGCCAAGCTTTGCGTTTAGAAAGCTTCGGAAACGATCTCGCTGTCGCCTGAGAACCAGGCGCGCTTCATGCCTTGCGAGCGAAAGGGGACGATGACCTCGCCCTTGGCATTGAGGGCGATCAGGCCGCCTTCGCCACCCATATTGACGATTTGCTGTAAGGTGGCGTCGGCGGCTTCGCCGAGCGCCTGTCCGCCGGCGTGGCGGAAGGCCAGTTGCGCTGACGCGTTGACGCGGATGAAGTATTCGCCCTGACCGGTGCAGGACACAGCGGTCTGGCCATCGGCCCAGGTGCCGGCCCCGATGATCGGCGTGTCGCCGACGCGACCGGGCAGTTTACCGAAGACGCCGGCGGTTGAGGTGGCGGCGGCGAGGTGGCCGTAGCTGTCGAGACAGACGCAGCCGACCGTCCCGTGAGCCAATGTGCCAGGCGGGTGGTTGGATTCGAAGCGGCCGGCGCGAGTGAAATACTCGGCCTCGTCGGCGATGGGCTCAAAACCCTGCTCGTGAGCAAAGAGGCCTGCGCCTTCGCCGGCCAGCATAACGTGCGGGGTCTTTTCCATAACGGCGCGCGCCACCAGAACCGGATTGGCGAAACCTTGCAGGGCGGTGACCGCGCCGCAAGCGCGGTCGGCGCCATTCATCAGGCTGGCGTCGAGTTCATAGAAACCGGCAGCGTTGGGCGAGGCGCCTTTGCCCGCGACATAGAGGCCGGAATCTTCAAGCTGGCGGACCACTTCGGTGACGATATCGAAGGCTTTCGCACCATTAAGCAAGCTGTCACGGGCGAATTGCGCTATCTCGCGCATATTGGCGATTTCGACGGAATAGTCGCGGCCGGCCTTGGCACCGGCACCGCCATGCAGGGCGAGAGCGATCATGTGTAGTCTCCGTTAGGTTTGCCACCGGCTATGCCGCGAGGAGACTTTTGATGCAAGAGAAGAAAGGTGATCCACAGATTAAACAGATTAAGATCGGCGCACTTGCGCCGCCAACCTTGTTCAGAAACACGTCGCGAAGGCTTCAGGGACGCAACAGCGCGAACGCGTCTCTTAATCTGTGGATCAACCTGCCTTAATCCGCTGCGTGTGTAACCGGGCCGGTGACCAGGGTCTTGCGGCACAGCCAAACGGCCGGGATCAGCAGGATGATGATGATCGACGAGATGCGAAACAGATCGACCGTAGCCAGAAGGAAGGCCTGCGATGACACCTGCCGAACGATTACACTGATACCTTGAGCGGTGGTCAGGCCGTATTGAGTCGCCTGGTTCAGAGCATCACTCATTGGCTCGCTAAAACCACCCCCGCCCCCAGTATTGCCTGGATTGCCGGGCCCGCCCATAATCTCAGCCAGACGCGTCTGGTGCTGGCTTTCGCTGCGCTCCCAAATAGTGGTCACCAGCGAAGCGGCGAACGAACCGGCGATGATGCGAGCGAAGTTCGACAGGCCGGAGGCGGCCGGCACGCGCTCGGGCGGAATGCCGTTCAGTCCGATGCTGATGAAGGAGATGAAGAAGAAGCTCATCGCCGCACCCATGACGAGGGTGGGCAGCATCAGTTGGAAGAAGCTGGCCTCGGTGGTGTAGAGCGAGCGCATGAAGAAGGACAGGGCGAACAGCACCAGTGATACCGTGCCGAGGATGCGCGCGTCATAACGGTTGAGCATCCGGGCGGCAAACGGCGTCAGGATGACGGCGATTATGCCCGAAGGCGCGGCCACCAGGCCGGCCCAGGTGGCGATATAGCCCATATTGGTTTGCAGCCATAAAGGCATCAAGAGGTTGGCGCCGAAAAAGATGGCGTAGGCCACACAGAGCACCAGCGTACCGAAGGCGAAATTGCGCGTCTTGAAGAAGCTTAAGTCCACCATCGGGTTCTTGTCGTTCAGTTCCCAGATCACCCAGGCGATGAAGGCTATGATGGCGACAAGGGTTTCTACCACGATGGCCGGCGAGTTGAACCAGTCGACGTCCTTGCCGGTGTCGAGCATGACCTGCAGGGCGCCGACCCAGATGACAAGCAGGGCAAAGCCTGTGCGATCGATCGGGCGCTGATAGGTCGGGGTTTCGCGTGAAGCCATGCCACGCCAGCAGAAGAAGGCGCAGAAGGCGCCGACCGGCAGGTTGATGAAGAAGATCCACGGCCACGTGAAGTTATCGGAGATATAGCCCCCCAGAATCGGCCCGCAGATTGGGGCCACCAGCGTCGTCATCGACCAGATCGCCAGGGCTGTGCCGCGTTTATTGGGCGGGAAGATCATCATCAGCAGGGCTTGTGAGCCGGGGATCATCGGGCCAGACACCGCGCCTTGCAGGATGCGGAAGAAGATCAGCGAGTTGATGTTCCAGGCGATGCCGCAAAGGAAGGAGGCGATGGTGAACAAAAGCACCGAGGCGGTGAAGGTCTTCACCACACCGTATCGCCCCATCAGCCAGCCGGTGAGGGGCACGGATATGCCGTTGGATACCGCGAACGAGGTGATGACCCAGGTGCCTTGCGAGGTCGAGACGCCGAGATCGCCGGCGATGGTCGGCACCGACACGTTCGCGATGGTGCCGTCGAGCACCTGCATGAAGGTGCCGAGCGCCAGGGCTAGTGCGGTGATGGCCAGCAGGCTGCCGGTCATGGGCGCGGGAAAGGCGGGTGCACCCGTGGCGGGCGCAGCGGAGGAGGACATAGTGGAGCCTCTAAAAAGAAGAGCGGCCCCTCACCCCAACCCTCTCCCCGTAAACGGGGCGAGGGGGCCTGACGGTGCTAATAGCCCCCTCTCCCTGCGAGAGCGGGGAGAGGGTTGGGGGGAGGGGCATTCAACCGTACTGATTTACTTACGTGTATCGATTTCGGCATCCATCGAGAGGCCAACGCGCAAGGGGTGCGCGGCCAGTTCCTTCGGATCGAGGTCGATGCGGACAGGCAGGCGCTGGACCACCTTGATCCAGTTGCCCGAAGCGTTCTGGGCCGGGATCAGCGAGAAGGCCGAACCCGTACCACCGGAAATACCGCGGACCGTGCCGTGATAGGTGACGCTCTTGCCATACAGGTCGGAATGCAGCTCAACCGTCTGGCCAGGGATGACCTTCCTGAGCTGGCCTTCCTTGAAGTTGGCGTCGACATAGGCGCGTGCGGTTGGCACGACGGTCATCAGGGGTGTGCCGACGGCGACCTGCTGGCCGACCTGGACGGCCTTCCGGGCGACGATGCCATCGGTGGGTGCGCGCACTACGGTGCGTTCGAGCGCCAGATTGGCGGCGTCGAGTTTGGCTTGGGCTGCCAGTACTTCGGGGTTTTGGTCAGCGCTGGCGCCGGTGAACTGCGCCGCATTGGTGGCGCGCTGGCCGCCCGCGGCCTGAACGCCGGCCACGGCCGAGGCGCGGTTGGCGACGGCGGTGTTGTAGGCGGCCTGGGCCTGGGTATAGGCGTTCTGGGCTGTGGTCAGTTCTTCCTGCGACACGGCGCCGGATTGAGCCAGGTTTTGTCGGCGGGTCAGTTCGGTCTTGGCGTTATCGAGCCCCGATTGCGCCGAAGCGATCATGGCGGTGGCGCGGGCCACCTCGGCCTGACTGGCGCCGACCTGACCGGCGAGGGCTTCGTCGCTGGCATAATAGCCTTGCACATGGCGCTGCGCCAAAGCGAGGGCGGCCTTGGCCTGCGCCACGGCGATCTTCGCGTCGGCGTCATCAATGGTGAGCAGCACGTCGCCGGCCTTCACCACCTGTGTTTCCGAAACGACGATCGTGGCCACCGGTCCGGAGACCAGAGCATTGACCTGCGCCGTGTCGGTGCCGACATAGGCGTTGTCGGTCGAGACGTAATGCGAGGCGACGAGGCCGTAATAGGCGCCATAGGTGACAGCGCCGATGACGACGGCGATGCCGAGATAGGTCAGCAGGCGTTTGCGATTGGCGTCGCCTGTGGCGGTGGCCACAGGCTTGGGGGCGGAAGACTGAACCTTGTCAGTGGCTTGGGCGGTATCGGGCATGTGCAAATCTCTGTTTTTAAGAGCTTAATTCGTGGAGGTGTCGGTATTGCCCGCATAGGTCCCGCCAAGGGACTTGATCAGGGCGACGTCAAGGGTCAGGGCGCGGCTGCGCAGGTCGGCGACGACACGGCGCTGGTTAAGCAGGCTTTGCTCGGCCACCAGCAGGGTGGTGTAATCCGACAGGCCGCCATCATAGCGCAGCTTCGACAGGCTATAGGCCTTTTCGTAAGCGGTCAGGGCCTGCTCGGAATTGTCGAGCCTTGATTTCAGCGCCTTCTGGCTGGTCAGGGTGTCGGCTACCTGCTGCATGGCGACGAGGACATCCTGATTGTAGCTGGCGATGGCCAGAGCGTGTTCGGATTCGGCCGATTTGAGATTGGCCTTCAGCGCACCGCCATCAAACAGGGGCAGGCTGATGGCCGGGCCGACCTGGCCGATATCTGAGCCGGAAGAGAACAGCTTGTTAAGGCCTAAGGCTTGTCCGCCGACATAGGCGGCCAGGTTGATATTGGGGTAGAAGGCGGCGTGGGCTTGCTTGATATGGGCCGAAGCGGCCTCGGCGCGCCAGCGGGCGGCGATGACGTCAGGACGGCGGCCGATCAGGTTGAGATCGATGCGCTCCGGCACGGCGCCGAAGGCCTCAGGGGTGGCGGCGAGGGCAGGGCGCTTGAGCGTGGCGGCGAAATCGGGTGCGGCGCCGGTCAGCATGGCGATCAGGTGCTTGTTGAGATCGATCTGCTCATCTAGCGCGTCGAGATCGGCCTGCGCAGCATAGATGCCTGCTCTGGCCTGTTCGTTCTGGGCCTGGTTGCTGACACCGTTATCGAGCTTTTGCTGCACCAGATGGGCGCTGTCCTGACGGATGGCGACGGCACGCTCGGCCAGATCGCGTTCCTGATACAGGCGGTCAAGCTCGATATAGGCATTGGCAATGGCGGTGGAAAGCACCAGTCGGGCCTGGGCAGCATCGGCGGCGGCGGCCTGAGCGTTGGTGCTGGCGGCGGCGATAGCTGCGCGGTTTTTACCCCAGAAATCCAGTTCCCAGTTGAAGCTCAGCGTGGCCTGACCATAGTCCTTATAGCCCTGCGGCACGGCTTCCTTTGGGAAGAGGTAGTTGTAGCTCTGCTTGCCTTCATAGGCGGTGGCGTTAAGCCCGACCTGCGGAGCGCTGCTGGCGCGGAATTGTGACACGGCGGCCTGGGCCTGATTGAGACGTGCCTCGGCCATGGCCAAAGAGGGCGAATTGTTGAAGGCCTGAGTGAGCAGGGTCTGCAATTGGGCGTCGCCAAGCCCTTTCCACCATAATTCTCCGTTCACGGAATCGATGGGGTTGACCTTCTTGGCCTGGCTGGGCTCAGATGCGAATGGCGCACTCTGCGGGATCGTGGTGCAGGCGCTCAAGGCAACAGCCGCCAGCAAGGCGGTGATGGCGACTGCGCTGCGTGGCTTTAATGAAGAGGAGGAACGGTCATGTATCATTATACGTCTCTGAATACGTCTTTAGGGTGGAGGCCCTTGAAATAACCGTACGGTATGGTCATTTCTTGTGGACACATAGTCCTATGCGCTGTATATGTCAACTGACCATACAGTACGGTTCTTAATTATTTCCGCAGAGCAAAACGAGAGGTTACAGGCGTACAGACCATGGATACCAAGCTGACCAAGACGATTGAGGGCAAAGGCCGTATGAGCGGTGAGGGGCGCCGCGAAGCAATTCTCGATGTTGCGTCTGAGATATTCCTGACCGAAGGCTATGCCAGCGCGTCGATGTCCTCGATCGCTGCCAGGCTCGGTGGCTCAAAGGGTACGCTCTATAACTACTTCAAGAGCAAAGAAGAGTTGTTCCTGGCCTATGTGCAGCGTACCTGCGCCCAGCATCGCGGTAATATTGCTGCCCTGCTGATCGGGGATGGCGATGCCCGCACCGTACTGACCGCTTTTGGCAAGGGCTATCTGCGCGCCTTTACCGCAGAACAGATCCTGCAAAACTGGCGTGTCATTTCTGCGGAAAGCTCCAAATCACCCGCTATCGGCCGCGAGTTCTATGAAAGTGGCCCTATGCAAGGAGCGCGTATGCTGGCCGATTACATGCAAAAGGCCAAGGATCGCGGTGAATTGACCATGCCGGACGTTATGGTGGCGGCGCATCAGTTCACCTCGCTGATCCATGGTCGCATGATCAAGGCGCGCCTGCTCAACTTTATCCCGGTGCCAACGGATGCCGAGATCGCGGCCGAGGTTGAGGCGGCAATCTTTGTCTTTTTCGCCGCTTACGGTGCGAAGGCTTAGAGCGCTTTCCGAAAAGTGTGACGCACTTTTCGGAAAGCGCGTCATAACAAAAAAAATCAGATCGGAACACGCTCTAAACCGACAGGATATGGTCCGTCAAAACGCGCGGCCCTTCGCGGTGACTGATCAGTATCAGGCCCTGCCGCTTTTCAGACAGATGCTTCGCCAGATTTCCGACCACTTGAGCTTCGGTGGCAAGGTCGAGCCCTTCGGTCGGTTCATCAAGAATAAGGATCGGCGCCTCGCGCAGCAGGCTGCGCGCGAGAGCGAGGCGTTTGCGCTCGCCACCCGAAAGCGTGACGCCACCATCGCCGATCCAGGTATCGAGGCCTTTTGGCAAGGCCTTTACACGGTTAGACAGGCAGGCGACTTCCAATGCGCCGAAAAGAGCCGTTTCTCGCGCGGCTTGGCTCAAGCCTTTCAGGGCTTCGTCGGAAAAGGCCATCAGCAGGTTGTCGCGGATCGTGCCGGTGATCAGGCCGGCGTCCTGCGGACAGAGTGAAAACTGATCCCGGCTTGAGTGAACCTCCAGACCTTCCACTTTTTGCAATCCCATCAAGGTCTCGATCAGGCGCGTCTTGCCACTGCCGGAGGGGCCGTCGATGCGCAGGCGCAAGGTGCTGTCGAGCCTGATCGTTTCCCCCTTGAAGCTGAAAGCCGGCGTCTCAAACCCAAGCGGGGCAGAAACCTGCGGCTGGTCGTAGATGTCGGCGACGCGCACGCGAGCCTGATCGAATCCGTCCTTCTGCGCTATAGCCTTGATCAGGATGCCGAGACTCTCAAAGCCCATGCTGGCGGCCAGGATCGCCAGCGCCATATGCGCCAGAGGCTGGCCCAGGGCAGCCATGGCGACGCAGGCGAGGGCGAGCCCGGTCAACCCTGTGGTCCAGGCGTTGCTGAGCGCATCCTTGCCGATAACGCGGGTGCGGGCCTCGACCAAGGCGGTCTCCAGCGTCTCTAGCTCCATCAGCAGAGGCTTGCGCAGATCATAGGCGCGGATATCCGGCAGTAAGGTCATCAGGGCGAAGAAGCGCGCCTTCACCGCGCCCATGGCCGCCTGTTCCGAAGCGCTGTTATCGTTGATGCGGCGGTGTATCCATATACTGCCGGCCAGGGCAATGGCCATGAAGACGAGCAGAACAAGGGCGCCCCATAGTCCGGCCAGCGCGGTCAAGATCAGGGCCGTCACCATACCGGCAAGGCCGGCGATGGGCGCGCTCTGCATCACCAGCGCGTTTTCGAGGGCGCTGACGTCCTGAATAAAGCGGCTGGAGGCTTCGCCGCGGCTTAAGCGCAAGGTTATTTCAGGCTGCGCGTTGATCACGCGCGTCAGCAAGGCCGGGCGCAGATCGGCCATGGCCCGGAGCGCCGCCGAGTGGCCGGTATAACGCTCACCATAGCGCAGGATGGTGCGGGTAATGGCGAAGAAGCGAATGGCGGCGCTCGGCAACAGGTAGTTAAAGCCCTGCGCCAGAAGAACGCCGCCAGCCCCGGCCACGGCCGCTCCGGTCAGGAACCAGCCGGAAATCCCCAGCAGGCTGACAGCGGAAATACTGACACCTGCCGCAAAGACGGCCGTGAGAAACAGGCGAGAGCCGTAGGTCGTTTTGAGGGTTTTGAAGAAATCGGCGAAGGTCATGTGATATCCACCACGAGGTCGGCGAGGGCGCAAAGCTTTGGCGAATGGCTGGAAAGAATGACGGTGCGGCCCTCGAACAGCGCCGGCAGCAAACGGATCAGGTCATCTTCGGCGGCTGAGTTGAGATCGGCGGTGGGTTCATCGAGCAGAAGGATCGGCGCATCTTTCAAGGCGGCGCGGGCGAGGCCAAGTTTGCGCCTTTCGCCACCGGACAGGCCGGAGCCGCGTTCGTTGAGATCGTGCAGCAGCGCCTTGTCGCGCGTGGTGACCAACCCTTCCAGATGAAAGTCTGTGATGGCCTGCGCGATATCGGCCTCCGTTGCGGCACGATTGGCCAAGGTCAGGTTGTCGGCGAGGGTACCGGAGAGTATGGGTGGATTTTGCGATACCCAGGCGATACTGGCGCTGATATCGCCTGCGCTTTCACCCTTGATCAGGATGTCGCCGGAGATTTTGTGCCCATAGCCAAATAACAGGCGCAGAAGCGTCGTCTTGCCCGAACCTGTCGGCCCGCGCAGGGCGATAACCTGACCCGGACGGGCGGTAAAGCTGACCGGCCCGATGCGGAAATCGGGATCGTCGGCAAAGCCACAGATCACATCCTGATAGATGATTTCCGGCGCGCTGATAAGCGGCGCGGCAGGTGTGGTTTCCGGCAGAATGTCTAACGCGATAAGCCTTTGCGTCGCGGCCATGGCCGTTTGTCGATCGTGATAGGCGGCGGCTAAGCGGCGCATCGGCGCATATACCTCGGGCGCCAGGGCCAGAACGAAGAAGGCGGCCGGAAAGGTCAGGATTTCCGGCGAATGGAAGGGCAGTTCGCCGAGCAGATAAAAGCCACAATAGATGGCGATGAGGGCCACGCTGAGCGCGCTGAAAAATTCGAGCACGGCTGAGGTCACGAAAGCCACCTTCAGCACCCGCAGCGTCCGTTCGGCAACATCGCGCGCGGCATGGCTGACGCTGCGCACCTGACGCGGCCCCGCATCGAAACTGAGGATCAGCGGCAAAGCCTTGATGCGATCGACGAACAGGTTGGACAGTCGGGACAGGGCCTCGAGCTGACGTTTCGACGCGTCGGCGCTGGTCATGCCGAGGATCGCCATCAGTGCGACAAACGGAAGCAGGGTGAGCAGCAAAATACCAGCGCTGACCGGACTGACCACCGCCAACAGGGCAAGCAGGCCCAGTGGCAGGACGCGCGCCTGAAGCTCGCTCTGGCTGAACCGGGCATAGTAGCCTTCGAGCGCCTCGCTGTCTTCAAACAGGGCGTTGAGGCGCGACTGATGCTCAGCGGAGTCGATCCGCCCGGCCAGGGCCTTGCCCATGATATCGAGGCGGATATGCCGGATGATGCTGCGCGCCGCTTTCAGGCTAAGCTTCTGGTTTATAAGGCCTATACCAGCGCGGACAGCTAGCGCTGCCACCGTGACGAGAAGCGCCGGCAACAGGGTGCTGAGTGTCTCGGGGTGGCCGAACAGGTCGCTGACCATATGGCTGAGGCCCCAGGCAAAAGCGGCGATGCAAAGGCCTTCCGCCAGACCCAGCCAGCCGGTGAGGCGCAGGGTTTTCGTCTCTGCTTTGGCCCATGCCCGTAACTGTCTCCGCAGCTTGATCGGGCTGTCACCGGTATCGGCTGCGGCGTCAGGGTGCGACATCTTGGATGTTGTGCGGCGCAAAATTAAGCCTTATTATTTATATGGTTTTAGCTGTGCCATTTCCCTTTTGAGTTGAGAAAAGGCATTGCTAAGCGTGAATTTTAGGCGTCTTCATCACCAGAGACGCGAAGTTTTTTAATCGGGGACGACTGATGGACCTCAGTACCGTAGAACTCTCAAGGCTGCAATTCGCCTTGACTGCCATGTATCACTTTCTCTTCGTACCGCTCACCCTTGGTCTCAGCTTCATGCTGGTGATCATGGAAAGCGTGTATGTCCTTACGCGCAAGGAAATCTGGCGCACAATCACCCGCTTCTGGGGGCTTTTGTTCGGAATCAATTTCGTTCTGGGTGTGGCAACTGGCCTCACCATGGAATTCGAGTTCGGCATGAACTGGTCGTATTACTCGCACTATGTCGGCGATATTTTCGGCGCGCCTCTGGCGATCGAGGGCTTAATGGCCTTCTTCCTGGAAGCCACCTTTGTCGGCCTGATGTTCTTCGGCTGGGAAAAACTATCCCGACCGGCGCACCTGATGGTGACCTTTATGGTCGCGCTCGGCACCAATCTGTCGGCCCTGTGGATTCTTGTCGCCAATGGCTGGATGCAGCACCCTGCAGGGGCTGAATTCAATCCGGCCACCATGCGGATGGAGGTCACCAACTTCATGGAGGTTCTGTTCAATCCGGTGGCGCAGGCCAAGTTCGTCCACACTGTCAGTGCCGGCTACGTGCTGGCAGCGGTCTTCGTAATGGGGGTTTCGGCCATCTATCTCTGGAATAACAAATGGACCAGCGTCGCCAAGCGCTCCATGGCCGTAGCTGCCGCTTTCGGCCTGGTGTCTTCGCTGTCGGTTGTCGTGCTGGGTGATGAATCCGGCTACGCCCTGACCGATAACCAGCGGATGAAACTCGCCGCACTCGAATCCATGTGGCACACAGAAAAGGCTCCGGCTGGCATCTCGGTGTTCGGTATCCCCAATGTGAAAGAACAGCGCACCGATTTTGACGTCAAGATCCCCTATGTGCTGGGCCTGATCGCCACGCGCAGCGTCGATCAACCGGTCATCGGCATCCTTGACCTGACCGATAAAGCCGAGGAGCGCATCCGTTCGGGTATCATCGCCTATGACGGGGTCGAGAAGCTGAAGTCCAATCCTGAAGATCTGGCAGCCCGCGCGCTTTTCGAGGCTCATAAGTCCGATCTCGGTTACGCCTTGCTGCTTAAGAAATATGTTGCTGACCCGCGGATGGCCACCAATCAGATGATTGTGCAGGCTTCGCTCGACACCATCCCCAATGTGCCGGTGATGTTCTGGAGCTTCCGCGTCATGGCTGGTCTGGGCTTTGCCTTTATCCTTCTGTTCGCCACCGCCTTCCTGATGGTGACGTTCGAGAAGCACAATAACCGACTGTTCCTGCTGGCCTGTATTATCGCCATTCCCTTTCCCTGGATCGCCATCGAAGCAGGCTGGGTATTGGCTGAAATCGGCCGTCAGCCCTGGGCGGTGGACGGTGTGCTGCCGACTTTCCTGGGCGCATCCAGCCTGACCAAGGGACAGATATGGAGCACGATTGTCGGCTTCACCCTGGTCTACGGCATCATGGCGGTTATCGAGATCAATCTGATGATCCACGCCATCAAAAAGGGACCGTATCAGGCCAAGTTCGGCCGGATGCACGATGATCCCGAAGTCAGCCCCACCGATGACCCCGCCATGCCCGTTGTCGGCCCCGCGGAATAAGGAGTTACACCAATGGAATTACCTCTCGACTACATGACCCTCAGGGTTATCTGGTGGGGCCTGGTCGGCGTGCTGCTGATAGGTTTCGCCATCATGGACGGCTTCGACATGGGGGTGGCGGCCCTGCTGCCCTTCGTAGCCAAGAACGACTCCGAGCGCCGCGCCGTCATCAACACGGTGGGTGCCACATGGGAAGGCAATCAGGTGTGGTTCATCCTGGGGGGCGGCGCCATCTTCGCGGCATGGCCCTTCGTTTACGCCGTCAGCTTCTCCGGTTTCTACCTCGCCATGTTTCTGGTTCTGACGGCCCTCATCCTGCGTCCCGTCGGCTTCAAGTATCGCTCGAAGCGTCCGGGCAAGGCTTGGCGTCGCAACTGGGACTGGGCGCTGTTCGCCGGTGGCTTCATTCCAGCCCTCGTCTTCGGCGTGGCCATTGGCAACGTGCTGCAAGGTGCGCCCTTCAGTTTCGATAGCGATCTGCGCGCCACCTATCATGACATGTTCCTCGGTGGCCTGCTTGGCTTGTTCTCTCCCTTCACCGTCCTATGCGGTCTGACCTCCGTGGCCATGCTGGTGCTGCAAGGTTCGACCTGGCTTGGCCTCAAGCTGGAAAAAGGCATTGTACGTGAACGGGCCTTGCGCTTTGGCCTCTTCGCCGCCCTGGCAGTGATTCTGCTCTTCGCTGCCGGTTATGTGTTCGTCCGCTTCTCCGGCCTGGGCTTCAGCGTCGTGGGTTCGGTCAGCGCCGGCGCGCCGTCCAATCCGATCCATACCGAAGTGGTGCCGGCCGCTGGTGCCTGGCTTAACAACTTCGCCAAGTATCCCTGGATGTGGGCGGCTCCTGTGCTGGGTTTTGTCGGTCCCCTTATCGCTATAGCCGGACAACGTCTGCGCAGCGACTGGCTGGCCTTCAGTGGCTCTTCCCTGGCGATCGTTGGCATTATCGGCACCGTTGGCTGCTCAATGTTCCCGATCATCCTGCCCAGCACCGTGGACGCACACTCCAGCCTGCTGGTCTGGAACGCCTCCAGTTCGCACCTGACCTTGTTCATCATGCTGCTGGTGACGCTGGTCTTCCTGCCGATCGTGCTGTTCTACACCGCATGGGTCTACAAGGTGCTGTTTGGCCGGATCAAAACAGAAGACCTGCGCACCAATCCCGATCTTTATTAATCAAACAGGGGAGGCTCCAGCTTCCCCACGCATCACAGGACTAAGCACATGTGGTATTTTTCTTGGATCTTAGGCGTCGGCCTGGCCGTCGCTGTCGGCGCTCTCAATGGCATCTGGTATGAATTCCATACGACGGATGATCCCGACGCTGAAGATCCCTACATCGACTAGCGACATTTCAGGCTGGCTTTCCCCCGCGCCACCTGAATGCTGAGCCGGCCTGATCCTGTCAGGCCGGCTTTTTCATGCCCGCCTGCCTAGCAGTCTGTCGGATTTGGCTAAATCCGACAGACTGCTAGGCGCGCAGGGAATTGACCAGATTGAAGACCATGGTCTTGGCCGGCGCGTCGTGGCCTTCCTGTGCCAGCGCATAAAGGGTCTGCATCACCTCATCGGGAACCGGTGCCACATGCACCTGATTGACCACCTCGAAAATCCCCGGCAGCACCAGTTCACGCACTTCGTTGTCGTCCACCAGTGCCTCGGTGATTTTCTCGCCTTCGCGTAAGCCTGTGAAGGTGATCTTGATATCCTTATCGGGCTTGAGGCCGTAGAGCCTGATCATCCGCGTCGCCAGATCCATGATCTTGACCGGCTTGCCCATCTCAAGGATGTAAAGGCCGGACTTGTGATCCGGCGTCTTCGCATTGTTCATGGCGGCGGTGAGCACAAGCTGAACCGCCTCGAAAATGGTCATGAAATAGCGCTCGACGTCGCGGTCGGTGAGGGTGATTGGGCCGCCGCGCTCGATCTGTGACTTGAATAGCGGAACCACGGAGCCGGTCGAACCCAGCACATTACCAAAGCGCACGACGCAGGCCTGATGAGTGTCGGAAATCTGCGTGCGGATCAGATGTTCGGCCAGCCGCTTGGTGGCGCCCATCAGCGATGACGGCGCCACGGCCTTGTCCGACGAGATCAGCACCAGTTGCTTGACGCCTGCGGCCTTGGCCGCGTCGATGACATATTGCGTACCGAGCACATTGGTCAGCACGCTCTCGCTCGGATTCAGCTCGACCATCGGCACATGCTTGAGGGCGGCGGCATGGAAGATGACGTCGGGTTTCTGCTGTGCGACCAGTGCGGCGATGCGTTCCTTGCGGCGCACACTGCACAGGAACGGACGCGCCCGTTCGCCGGCTCCGTTGTTGGGAAATTCGAGCTTGATGGCGCGGTCGATTTCATAGAGCGCCAGTTCGGAGTGATCGATCAGGCTGACGTGCTCGGCGCCAAGCGCCAGCACCTGTTTACAGATTTCCGAACCGATCGAGCCGCCGGCGCCGGTCACCAGAATACGCTTTCCGCTGTAAAAGCCTTTCAGGCCATCGGTATCAAGCTGGACCTGAGGACGATGCAGCAGCACCTTGAACGACGCGGGATCGCTCGGGTCTGGCAGGGGTATGGTGCCGTTTTTCTTACCAAAGGAGGACAGCCGGGTCATAAACCGAAGCAGTCGATAGTTCAAACTCATGGATGTCCCTGGCGCCTAATTAAAACTGGAGCGCCGTGACGATTAGGATTATCGCTCGACGCTGCATACTGACAGTGCGTATTGAGCTTGTTATGATCGTTTTATCAAGGCCATAACAAGCGAGTGGATCAATTTTATGCAACCTGACGCATAAGTCTGTGCATGAAGTGGCGAATATGAGGCGCGGGCGATGATCGACGTACTATTTTTTGGGCGTGTGGCCGATGCGCTGGGGCAGCGTCGGACGCTGATCGACCTGCCTGCCGAGGGCCTAAGCCTGCTCAGTTTGCGCGCACGCCTGTTTATCGGCGATGACGATTCGAAAGTGCTGATGAGCGTCAATCAGGTCATCCAGAGCGGTGACCAGGCTTTGCGGAATGGCGACGAAGTGGCCTTTTTCTCCGTGTTTTCAGGCGGATGATCATGGCGGATATAGATGTAAAACTCCTGCCTGAGACGCTTGATCCTGTTCACGAGCATGCGGCGTTTCTGGCGTGTTTCGGGCACCTTGGCGCGGTGACCGCCTTTACGGGTGTGGTGCGTGCAGCGGCGAAGGACGCAATCGTCGATTACCTTTATCTCGACTGGTATCCCGGTATGACCGAGGCGTCTATGACGGCTATTGCCGAGATGGCGGCTGAGCGGTTCGACGTCGCGGCGCTGGTGATCCGACACCGTTGCGCCGAGGTGAAATCCGGCCAGCCGGTGGTGTTTGTGGCGGCGGCGTCAGCGCACCGGCGGGCAGCTTTTGAGGCGGTGGACTATATGATGGACCGGCTGAAATCGGAGGCGGCGCTGTGGAAGCGCGAAGTCGGCCCCGAGATTGACCGCTGGATCGAACCGACCGGCAAGGACGCCGAAGATTTGCAACGCTGGAGTAAGCCATGAGCCTGTCGCACCTCGATGACGCCGGACGCGCCCGTATGGTCGATGTGTCGGATAAGGCCGTGACGGCGCGTGTAGCCAAGGCGCAAGGGAAGCTGGTCTGCGCGGCTGAGACGTTGGCGCTGGTACTCGAAGGGCGTACGCCGAAAGGCGCGGTGATATCCACCGCCGAACTGGCTGGCATCATGGCCGCCAAGCAGACCTCCAACCTGATTCCGCTATGTCATCCTCTGGCGCTGAGCAAGGTGGCGGTGGTGATTGCGGTTAATCATGATCTGCCGGGTTTCGACATCAGGGCCGAGGTCAAAACGACCTCGCAGACCGGCGTAGAGATGGAGGCCCTGACGGCGGTCAGCGTGGCCGGACTGACGCTTTATGATATGCTCAAGGCGGTCGACAAGACTATGCGGCTCGAAGGTATCGAGGTCACGGCCAAGAGCGGCGGAAAGTCGGATTGGTAGCTGTTACCAGTCCGCACAGGGGAGAACCTGCGCTAGTAGTCCTTTGAATATCTGAGGCTCGCCGCAGTGCCGGCATTGCCGGTTTGCGACAGAATACTCAAGCTGCGCGACAGGGCGATCTCAAGCTGTGTGGCCATGAATCCCTTGGTATCGGTCACGATCTCGACATAGACATTGTTGGTCAGGTACTTGCCCGCTGCCAGAGACGTGCCGCGGCCGGTCGTGGTATCGGCGCCGACGATGCGCAGGCGGTCGATGCCGGTGGCGGACTGAAGCGCGCCGAGGGGATTGAGATAATCCTTGCCGCCATTGAGGCCGTTGACCGCCGAGGCCAGTTGCAGCGCTTCGGTAGCCGAGATGTTGGCGACGCTTTCGCCGAACAGCATCCGTGACAGGATTTCATCCTGCGGCAGGCTGGGTGTGGAGGAGAAGGCGATATCCGGACGCTGCGCTGAGCCTGTCACCTTGATGGTGCCCTTGATATCCTGCAGATCGGCGCTGGCGCTAAGACTAATTTCCGGATCGGTGACGGGGCCGCCATCGAAGGTGATGGTGCCGGAATCGATGTCGAACGAGCGACCGGCAAAGGTGTAGTTGCCACGTACGACCTTCATTTCACCAACAATGCGCGGATCGCGCGTGGTGCCGTTGATGCGCAGGCGCGCCGACCATTCCGAAGCCAGCCCCATGCCCGAAACAAAAATCTGGTTGTCGGCGCGGGCTTGGATATCCAGCCGCCAGAGGGCGGGCAGGGTGTCGGCCGTCGCTACGGCATTGGCGTTTTCACCCTTTCGGCGCACGCCATCGAGTACAGCGACCTCAGATGCGGTCTGCTTAAGAATGGTATATCTGAGTTGCGGCAGGCGCAGATTGCCCTTGATCAGCGCTCCATCCGTCTCGTTGTTGGTGATGTCGAGCGTGCCGGAAACCGTCGAGTTGATCGCTTGACTGCGCGCCAGGCGGGCATTGCTGAGATCGACATGAACCATCATCGGGAACTTCTGCGCGGCGGCCAGACTGACCCAGCCATTGCCTTTGACCGTGCCTTCGCCGGCGTGCCCGGAGAAGCTGGTCAATTCGAGGCGGTCATTGGTGAACTTGCCATCGAGCGCGATGCTGGTGATGCGCGTGCCGAAATCCTCGTTGTCATAGGTCAGGCTGGTGGCCTTGATAACGCCGTTGAGGCGTGGATTGCTGAGTTGGCCGGAGACGTCGGCGGCGATGGCGATGGCGCCGGATAGCTGCTGGCGCGGCATACCGGTCAGCGAGAACAGCACCCCCGACGGGCCGTTATAGCGCACGCCGCCACTGATCTGCGCGGCGTTGATATCGGCGATCCAGTCCCCGCCGGCGGCAGGCGACAAGGCGATCTGGGCGCGGCCTACCGCACTGTTGCCTTGCCGGATCAGGGCATGGACATAGTTGTTGGTCGGGCTGCGGTCCGGATCGAGGCGGGCATCGAGCACAATATCGACCAGCGATGACACCACGGCAGCGCTGGCGCGTGAGAAGCGGCTGATCTTGAGGTTGGCGCGGGCGGTCGGAAAGGCATTGCCTGCCTGGCTGAAATCGACGGCGCCGGTGACCGTACCGGTCAGGCCCAGATCCTGCTGTATGAGATTGGCCAGCGACAGGTCGAGACTATTGAGACGGGCGTGCGCTTTGAGGGTATCGCCAAAACGACCGGACAGGTCGATGCTGCCCTGTGACAGCACGACCTTGACCGGCGCCAGCACCCAGTCATCGCCGCTTTTCTTGATGACCGCCGGATGATCGAGAAGGAAGGGCAGGTCGTTGGCCTTGCCTTGCGCCGCGAAGGTATAGACGTTCGGCGCAAGGGTGCCGTTGATGGCGATGTTGAACGGCACGTCCTTCTTGCCGGTGGCGACGGCCTGTACCGTGCCGCGTTCGCCGGTCATGGCCACCTTGGCGCGGCCGGTGGCCAGAACCAGATCCTGATAGCGCATATCAGCCATCTGGACATCGGCAGTGAGCTGCATCTGGTCGTGCAGCACGATATTGGCGGCGATGATGGCGCGGCCGATATGGATTTTCATGTCACCGGGAATATTGACGTCATTGCCCGTGGCTTTGACCACAGCGGCCTGATCACCCCCCTGACTGGTCAGGTCCGCCGTGCCCTTGAGGCCGGAGCCGCTGATCGCCAGCGTGCCGGTGAAGGGACCTGAAGACTCTTGCGTCAACAGGCCGGAAGCGTCGATGCCGGCGAAGGTCGCCTTTTGTATATCGATGCGCAGGGGCGAACCGGTCATGACCAGGGCATCGGCGTTGAAAGGACCATAGGCCGTGCCGCCATCGGCGAGCAGGGCGAAGCCTTCCGGCGTGCTGGAAAGGTGCGCCGTGACATCGACCATCTTGACGCCAAGGCCGGGGTGGGCGGCCTTGATGACGGCGTTGGGGTGATCGAGCGTGCCCGAGGCCACGGCTTCGAGCGGGCCATAGTCGAGCGAATTGGCCCTGGCGTTCAGGTTGATCGCGCCGTTTTTCGTCAGGGTGCCTGAGGCGCCGATCAGGGTGAATTTCGGCGCCTTGCCGGTCAGGTTGGTCAGGGCCACCGCACCGTTTTCGCTGCAGGCATAACCGCCGGAAAGCTTGGCATTGCCACCCAGGACGCCTTGCAGGCTGTCGCTGAGCTTCGTCGTCTGGGCATTGGCGTTGCCCTTGACGCTGACCCGGCCATGATTGAGTCCCACATGGGCGGTGGTCGATAGATTGACCGTTCCGACGCCTTCGACCGGGTAAGCGTTGAGGTTCGCCTTCACATCGGCGGCGAACAGGCTTTTGCCAAGATCGCCGGTCAGGGTGGTGGTCGCCTTGATGCGGTCGGAGGTGACGCGGATCGTATTGCTGGAGAGCTTGCCGTCCTCCAGACGGACCTCGCCATCAAGTTTCAGATGCGTCAGCAGCGGATCTACCTGAGAGGCGATCCCGGTCAGTGAGGTCAGTTCGGCCTTGACCGGCACGATGACGCCGGTTTCGGTCATGCGGCTGCGGCCCTTGGCGGCAAAGCCGGTGAGCTTTATGCCCGCCAAATCGAAGCGCTTGGCGGCAAGGTCATAATCAATACGTGGCGTCTTGAAATCACCATCAACCAGCAGATCAGCGTGCAGGTCAGACGCCGTGAAATCCTTGCCCAGAACGTCCGGCTTGAGCAGGCGGGCATGCAGTTCGAGTTTGCGGAAATGGTTCGAGGCGAGATCGACTACGCCCTTGGCGTCTATGCGCAGAGCGTCGGTGGAGAGCGCCACCACGCTGTCGAGCGCGCGGTTTTTCAGGGTTGTGGTCAGATCGACCTGCACGGCCGGGCGCAGCAGAGCCACGCTGTCGCCGGTCAGGATCTGGTCGGGATGGGCAGTGCCCGTGACGTGGAAGACGCCGCTTTGCGCCACCACACCGAGATCGAGCAGGTTATCAGGGCCGAAATTGGCCACCGCGCGGCCATTCCACTGTTTCCAGGTGCCCTTGCCGCCCAGATTGGCGGTGAAAGCCTTGTCGAACTTGAGCAGGGTGGCGGCGATGCCCGTGGCCGGTGCGTCGAGATCGGCCATGATATCGAGCTGATTGGTATTTGGCGCGGCATCGACCACAAGCTTGAGGTGATCGCCTTTCTCACTGAGCGCCAGGGCGTCGATCTTGATGCGCTGGCGCTTGAGGTGCGCCTGACCGTTGAGCACAATCGTATGCGCTTCACCCATGACCGCCTTGTCGAGCACCAAAGCATCGATGCGCAGGCGGTTGATATCTATATCGAGGTCAGGCAGCAGCGGACCATCGCTTTTGGGCGTATCGCTCGGATTGAGCACCGGCTGGCGCAGGACTTCGATCTTCGGCGTCGAGACATCGCGGATATCGACGTGCTTGTTGAGATAGCCGAAGGGGCGCCAGTCAAGGTGGATTGCCGGGCTCTGGATGAAGGTACCCTTGAGGTCCTTCACCTTGACGTCATGCAGGGTCATTTCGCCGTAAAGCGAGCCGTCGATGTCGCCGATCTCGATCTGCAGACCGGAATTGAGCTTGATGCCGGTGGCCAGTTCGATCAGCAGACGGCGGCCCGGCGGCGTGTTCAGCCCGGCCAGAAGCGCGCCGATCAGGACGGTGAAACCTAACAGGATAAAGGCGATATTGCGCGCCACGCGTGACCAGCTAATGTCGCGCCAATCAAGGGACTTGCGCGGTTGTTTCGGTGCGGGCGCGGGCGTTTCGGGTTCGGGCGCAAAATCGGGCTCAGTCTGAGGCAAGCCTTCCGGCGCGACAAAATCAACAGGCGGCTTCGGTGTGCGGGGTTTACGAGCCATCCTAGAACGCCTGCCCGATGCCGACATAGAGCGCGATCAAGGGCTCGCCGGCTTCCTTGTTACGTTTGACCGGCGTGGCGATATCGATGCGGATCGGCCCGAAATTGGTGTACATGCGCGCACCAATGCCGACGCCCACGCGCAGGTCCTTGAAGGACGGCGTGGTCGAGGTATAGGCCTGGCCTATATCGATAAAGGGCACGATGCCGAGATCACCGAAGCGGTAACGGTATTCGACCGAGGCTTCAAAAAAACTCAGGCCACCGGTCGGGTCGAGCGTATCGTCCTTCGGGCCAAGCTGCTGATAGCCATAGCCGCGCACCGATCCGCCGCCACCGGCATAGAGGCGGCGTGACGGGGCGATATCTTCAAGATTGCCGCCGACTACAAAGCCAAGACGGGTGCGGGCGGCGATGACCGCCTTGGCGCCCATGGGGTGATAATAGCTGGCGTCCAGTATGGTGCGGACGCTCGAACCACCGCCCGACAGCGATATCTGCGGCGTCACCTCCGCTGAGGCGCGGTAGCCGGTAGCCGGGTTAAGCAGGCTGTCGGAGCGGTCATAGGCCAGCTTGGTCGGCAAGGCGGCGACATAGAAGCTGTCGGCTTCGCCCAGGAAGTCCTTCAGACCGCTGGTCGCTTCCTTCGAGGCGGTGATGTCGAAGCCGTAGGACCAGGTCCAGACCTTTTGCCACAAGGGTGTCGAGACGCGCGACACCAGACCGGAGAACCCGACTGTATAGGCCTCGTAGCTATCATAGACATTATGTCCGGCGCTGGCGCTGAGCTGGAAGGTGCGATCGCGCTTCTTGGCATTGGAGCGACGGAAGGTCGTGGTCAGGTCTTGCGTCTTGGTGCCGAGCGCGCCGGTGACGATCAGGGCGCCTTCTGGCGGGAAGAGGTTGCGGTTCTGCCAGCTTGCCGTGGCGGTGAAGCCTTCGCCGGTGCCGTAACCGACTTCGGCGGCCAGGGTGCGGGCGGGGCCTTTTTGCTGGTGGACGAGCAGATCGACATATTCGGTGCCGTCCTCGCCAAAGGTGCCGGTGGCGACCGGCTCGACTGCCACGCTGCGGAACAGGCCGGTGGCGACGAGCGCCTCACGCAGGTCATCGACCTGGCGGTTGTCGTAAAGATCGCCCTTCCTGAAGCGGGTCATGACCGCGACGTGATCGGCGCCAAAGGCTTCGCTACCCTCGGACTTGAAGCCGCCGAAGCGTGAGCGATTTCCGGTGTCGACCTCGAGCGTGTAATCGCCGGTCAGTTTGGCGCCATCGAGCAGGATATCGCGCGTACCGACCTTGGAGAAAGGATAGCCGCTCTGTTGCATGACCACGCTGACATTGGCCTCGGCTGCCAGCACCTGGGTGGCGATGATCTGGTCACCGGTTTTGAGCGGCAGGGCGTTGCGAATCAAGTCGGGCGGGAGGGTCGGGTTGGCATTGGCCATAATCAGGCCAAAGCGATAGGCGGGGCCGGGCACCACGGTGATGTGCGCCTGAACCGTGGCGTTGGGCAGGCTGGTGCCGCTCTTGTCGGTCGGGGTGGTGATGGTGGTGGTGACCGTGCCGTCGTAATAGCCTTCCGATTTCAGCAGGCGGAGGATCAGGGCCTCGTCCTCGGTGGCGCGGGCGCGCACCATGGTGACATTCACCGCCTTGCCCTTACCCGATTGCAGCGAGCTCAGCTTCTTGAACTCATCGTTGAGAGCGACCTCATGCAGGCCATCGACCACGGTGGCGTAACGGATTTCCGGCAGCACGTCTTCGGTAACGAGCGCGGTATTGGGCTGGACATCGTAACCTGCCAGAGCCGGCAGAGGGGCATCGAGTTCGGTGTCTTCGGTCGCGGTGACGGGGGGCAGGGCGTCCTCCGGCGTCTCGGTCGCGATCGTCGTATCCGGTGTCGGCGCGTCTGGCGCGGGGGCGGCTTCCGTCTGAACGGGCAGGGCAGGGGCTACGGTCTCTTCAAGCGGCGGCAGGGCGACGTCGAAATCAGCATCATTGATAATGGGGGTATCTTCGGGCGCGCTTTGGGCGGTGGGTGTCGCTGACGGCACGGTTTGCGCCTGCACAGGGACGCACATCAGCAGGGCGACAACCGACACGGTCACTGGCAACGTGATGAGCGCAGCACACAACTTTGGTGCAGATCTGGCTTTGGAAATCAGAATAGGACATGCCCTCAGACGCGCGGCAAACCTTTGCCGCTCTCGATATTACCGTCGTTGCCTTAACTTTCCGCAAAAAATCGATGTGGAAAGCCATAGGGTGATTCGAAAATGGCTGACCCGCGTGAATTTAACCGCAAGGGCCGGAGCGCGTCCCTTTTCAGGGCAGGCTAAACAGAAATTGACAAGCCTGTTGTGAAGGAAAATGCTATGCCAGACCTTATGCCCGACACCGCTATATCCACCGAAATTGATCCGCGCTGGCAGACGCTCAGCCGTCGCGAACCGGGGGATTTTGTCTATAGCGTGCGGACCACCGGCGTCTACTGCCGCCCAACCTGTCCGTCACGCCTGCCGAAGCCGAAAAACGTCCGCTTTCATGCGAGTTGCGAGGCTGCCGAAGTTGCGGGATTTCGCGCCTGCCTGCGCTGCAAGCCCCGTGAAGCCAGCACACAAGCGAAGCAGGCGGAGATGATCGCCACCGTCTGCCGTTTTATCGAAGGGGCGGAAGACGCGCCCTCGCTTGACGAAATGGCGGCCCGCGCCGGCCTGTCACCGCACCATTTCCATCGTCTGTTCAAGGCGTCCACCGGCCTGACGCCCAAGGCCTATGGCGATGCGCACCGCGCGCAGCGGGTGCGCCAGGGCTTGAGTGCCGGTGAGGCGGTGACGGCGGCGCTTTATGAGGCCGGATATGGATCGAGCGGGCGTTTTTACGAGCGCTCGAACGCCATACTGGGTATGACTCCGACCGAGTTTCAAAAAGGCGGCGCCGGCGATATCCGCTTTGCCATCGGGCAGTGCTCGCTCGGCGTCATCCTGGTGGCGCAATCGGATAAGGGGATCTGCGCCATCACCCTGGGCGATGAGGCCGAGGCGCTGGCGCGTGATCTGCAGGACCGATTTCCCAAGGCTAATCTGATCGGCGCCGATGTGGATTTCGAGCGCCATATGGCGCAGGTGGTCGGCATGATCGACCAGCAACAGGCGCTGGATCTGCCGCTCGATATTCGCGGCACCGCCTTCCAGCAAAGGGTATGGCAAGCCCTGCGCGCTATTCCTTCGGGCCAAACGCGCTCCTATGCCGACATCGCCGAGGCTATTGGTGCGCCGAAAGCCGTGCGTGCCGTGGCGGGCGCCTGTGCTGCCAATGCCCTGGCCATCGCCATTCCCTGTCATCGGGTGGTGCGTACCGATGGCGCTTTGTCGGGCTACCGCTGGGGCGTCGAGCGTAAGCGCGCTCTGTTGCTGAAGGAGGGCCAAAATGTTTGAAGCCGATCTCTTTCCCGAACAGGTGTTCCACGCGTGGCCACATCTGGAACACGATGTCGATGTCCATGGTTTTGCCATACTACCCGGCCTGATCGCGCCAGAGGCATGTAAAACGCTTGCGGCGCTCTATGAGCAGCCGATGTTCCGCAGCCATGTCCATATGGCGCGTCATGGCTTCGGGCGCGGCGAGTACAAGTATTTCGCCTATCCTCTGCCGGACGCGGTGGCGGAATTACGCGCGCGCTTTTATCCGCATCTCGCGCCCATAGCCAACCGCTGGCAGCAGCGCATGGGGCTCGATGTCCGTTTTCCGGCCGATCATGCCGATTTCCTGGCGCGATGCCATGCGGCAGGTCAGGTACGGCCCACGCCGCTTTTGCTGCAATATGGGCTCGATGACTACAACTGCCTGCATCAGGATCTGTACGGCGAGCATGTCTTTCCCTTGCAGGTGGCCATCCTGTTGTCGCGTCCGGAAGAGGATTTCACCGGCGGAGAGTTCGTCCTGACCGAACAGCGCCCGCGTATGCAGTCGGTGGCCTCGGTCGTGCCGCTGCAGCAAGGAGACGCGGTGATCTTCGCCGTCCATCAGCGGCCGGTGGCCGGCACACGCGGCGATTATCGCGTCACGATGCGTCACGGTGTGTCGCGGGTGCGTTCGGGGCTGCGGCATACCTTAGGCATTATTTTTCATGACGCAGCCTGACCTGTTTGGTGTGCCTGAGTTCGGGCGTGAGGGCGTGTCCCTCCTGCGCGGTTTCGCCTTGACCGATGCCCAAGAATTGGTGGCCGCTATTGAGGCGGTGGCTAGGGTGGCGCCGTTCCGGCATATGACCGTGCCGGGCGGTGGCCGCATGTCGGTGGGCATGACCAATGCAGGCATAGGCTGGGTGGCCGACAGCAAGGGCTATCGTTATGACCACCAGGATCCGCTGAGTGGCCAGCCTTGGCCGGCCCTGCCGCCCGTATTTACCCATCTGGCGGAGCGTGCCGCTCAGGCCGCAGGGTTCGGGTTTACGCCGGATGGCTGCCTGATCAACCGCTATGAACCGGGCGCGAAAATGGGGCTGCATCAGGATATCAACGAAGGCGATTATTCGGCGCCGATTGTCTCGGTGTCGCTGGGACTGCCCGCGACCTTCCAGTTCGGCGGCCTAAAGCGCAGCGATCCGGTGGAGAAGATCACGCTCCACCACGGCGATGTCGTGGTGTGGGGCGGTCCGGCGCGCAAAAGCTTTCACGGGGTGCTCACTCTGAGAGCTGGCCACCATGTCATTGGTAATCATCGTTATAACCTGACGTTCCGTAAGGTATTAGGGTAGTTTACTAAGCGTGGGGCTTAATTACGTCTTCTACAGTGTTGACTGCGGGAACAATGGGAATCGTGAAAGATATTCGGCTGACCCGCGAATCTAAAAGCTCTTTTTGTATTTTGCCGCCAATGTCTAGGGCCGACACAACCTTAATACCGGCTTGTCCGCTGCCAGTTATTGTCTCTGAAGCTGTAATTGCAATGTCGAATTTAATGTCCTGAACATGCTCATATATTTTACTGGTTCCGCCCCAAACGGGGTTGATTATTCCCAACTCAGGACTCGATTTAGTGATCATTTGTGCAGAGCGTATTCCGCTTAAAATATCAATAAGCGTTCCTTGTATGAAATCTTTCAGTTCCACGTCGAAGCTCCAGGTTAGTTTATCACTTAAGCGGTCTTAGCCTTCTTCGCCGGCGCTTTCTTGGCAGCAGGCTTTTTCGCAGCCGTAGTCTTGGCCGTTGCCGCCTTGGCTGCCGGTTTCTTGGCCGCGGCTGTCTTGGCAGGCGCCTTTTTCGCGGCCGCCTTCTTGGCAGGTTTCTTCGCCGCACCACCCTTGGCATTGATCAGTTCGATCGCCTGTTCCAGCGTGACGGTTTCCGGTGTCATCTCTTTCGGCAGGGTGGCGTTGACCTTGCCGCACTTGATGTACGGGCCATACTTGCCGGCCATGACCGAAATCTTGTCGCCGCCTTCACCGAAGGTGCCGAGTTCTTTCAGAGGCGCTGCCGCCGCACCGCGACCGCCCTTGCCACCGCCGCCGGCGCGCTTTTCAGCGATCAGGTCGACGGCGCGATTGAGGCCGACTTCAAAGATTTCATCGAAGTTCGACAGGTTGGCATAGGTGCCGCCGGTCTCGATGAACGGACCGAAGCGACCCAGGCCGGCCTTGATCGGAGTCTTGTCTTCCGGGTGGATGCCGACTTCACGCGGCAGGCTCAGGAGCTTGAGCGCACGATCAAGATCGATGGTCGAGGGCGGCCAGGCCTTCGGCAGCGACGAGCGCTTGGGCTTGTCTTCCTTCGATTCCGGCTCGCCAAGCTGCACATAGGGGCCAAAGCGGCCGATCTTGAGCGAGACGACCTTGCCGGTGGCCGGATCTTCGCCAAGATCCTTGTCGCCGGTAGCGCCATCGGCGCCTTCGGCATCAGGGTTGCCGACCGGGCGCGTGAACTTGCACTCCGGATAGTTGGAGCAGCCAATAAAGGCGCCAAACCGCGAGGTCTTGAGCGACAGCAGGCCATTGGCGCACGACGGACAGGCGCGCGGATTAGAGCCATCACCCTTGTCGGGGAAAATAAGCGGCCCAAGCAATTCGTTGAGCGCATCGAGCACCTGGGTGGTGCGCAGTTCGGTCATGCCCTCGGCGGCGGCGTGGAAATCAACCCAAAAATCGCGCAGCAACTGCTTCCAGTCGAGCTTGCCGTCGGAGACCAGATCGAGCTTTTCTTCCAGATCGGCTGTGAAATCGTACTGGACATAGCGGTGGAAAAACTGATCGAGGAAGGCGGTGACCAGGCGGCCCTTGTCTTCCGGAATAAAGCGGTTCTTGTCCATGCGGACATAGGCGCGATCGCGCAGCACGGTCAGGATGGAAGCGTAGGTCGAAGGCCGGCCGATGCCGAGTTCTTCGAGTTTCTTGACGAGCGTGGCTTCGGAATAGCGGGCGGGCGGCTCGGTGAAGTGCTGGTCGGGCTCGACCTTGTGCACATCAACCGACGCCCCGGATTTCACCATCGGCAGGCGGCCACCGTCTTCGTCATCGGCGCTTTCGTCGCGACCTTCTTCATAGACGGCCATGTAGCCATCGAAGGTCACCACTTGGCCGGTGGCGCGCAGGCCGATCTGTTTGTCAGGGCTGGTCAGGTCGATGGCGGTTTTCTCGACGCGCGCCGATTCCATCTGCGACGCCATTGTGCGCTTCCAGATCAGCTCGTAGAGACGCGCCTGATCACCTTCGAGGCGCAGGGTTTCCGGGCGGCGATAGAAGGAGGTCGGGCGGATGGCTTCGTGCGCTTCCTGGGCGTTTTTCGCCTTGGCCTTATACATGCGTGGGGCTTCGGGCACATAGGGGGCGCCGTAACGCTCGCCGATCAGTTTGCGCATCTCACCGATGGCGGCCGGTTCGACATAGACGCCGTCGGTACGCATATAGGTGATGAGACCTGTGGTCTCGCCACCGATATCGACGCCTTCATAGAGCTTTTGCGCGGTCTGCATGGTCCGCGAGGCCGAGAAACCGAGCTTGCGGGCGGCTTCCTGTTGCAGGGTCGAGGTCGTGAAAGGTGGCGGCGGCGACTTCTTGCCGGGCTTCTGGTCGACCTCGGTGATGCTGAAGGTGGTGGCCTTGATGGCGTCACGCGCGGCATGGGCGGCGGCTTCGTTCGGCAGGTCGAACTTGCCGAGGCGCTTGCCGTTCAGCGTGAAGAGCTTGGCGTTAAAGGGCGGTGAACTGGCCGAAACCTCGGTGTCGACCGTCCAGTATTCCTCGGTCTTGAACTTCTCGATCTCGATTTCACGATCAACCACGATCTTGAGCGCCACCGACTGCACGCGGCCGGCTGAACGGGCGCCTGGCAGCTTGCGCCACAGCACCGGCGACAGGGTGAAGCCGACGAGATAATCAAGCGCGCGGCGGGCGAGATAGGCGTCCACCAGTTCCATGTCGATGTCGCGCGGGGCGGCCATGGCGGTCTGGACGGCGGCCTGAGTAATGGCGTTGAAGGTGACGCGCTGCACCTTCTTGTCCTTCATCAGGCCCTTTTTCTTGTTGAGCACTTCGAGCACGTGCCACGATATCGCTTCCCCTTCGCGGTCCGGGTCGGTGGCCAGAATAACGCGGTCAGCGGTTTTGATGGCGTCGGCGATGTCGTTCATGCGCTTGGCGGACTTCGGATCGACTTCCCAGGTCATGGCGAAGTCATCGTCCGGCTTGACCGATCCGTCCTTGGACGGCAGGTCGCGGATGTGGCCGAAGCTGGCCAGAACGGTGAAACCCTTGCCAAGATACTTGTTGATGGTCTTGGCCTTGGCCGGGCTCTCTACAATAACAACGGTCATAAAATCTCTTGTCAGGCGAAGTGCAGGCCTGTGCTCTAGCGGAAAGGCGGTCGAAACGCGACCCTTACATCATGCGTCACACCAGAAAATCAAGGCGGCGTGGCGCTCAGGTTCGTGGCTACGAACCTCAGGCATACATGCTGAGCAATTCCAATCCTGTCAACGGCAATAAAATAAATCGAAAATACAATTGTAAATTGATGCAATTAAATTGCAATCAAGGGCATGCTTGTGTCGCAATTATAGAGAGGAATGTAGGGTATGACGGCTCCTGCACAAAAAGACGGGTATGATCTGGCGCATCAGCAAAAAGATGTTCTCGACTATATCACGGATATCGCTCATGAATTGGCGAATGTGGCGGCGCGCGCGGGCTGCGATACCCTAAGTCACGATCTAAAACAGGCCATAATAAAAAGCCGCGGGCTCGGCGACACGTCCGCACCTAGTACGGTAACTCCGTCCGAAGACAGGCCTCAGGAGCGGCTGTAATAGCCACCGTCACAGGCCGTGATCACGCCGGAAATTTCCAGTTCGCTCAGCGCCGCCAGGCCGAGCCACGCCGGTGCGGCCTGGCGGCGCAGCAGGTCGTCGCGGTGCATTGGCGTTTCGCTAATGAGCTGATGCATGGCACGGGCGGCGCGTGCGATGTCGTCTTCCTGATTCGCCGGACGATTATCCGAAGCGAACGGCGCGATGTCTATCGCCGGCAAGGGCGGCGCATCGAACCCCATCTGCCCCTCCAGTACGCGAATGACGTCTTCGGCGCTTTCGCAAAGATTGGCGCCTTGCCTTAGAGCAGGTCGTTGGTGCCGCGACAGCGTGGATCAAGCGGTGAGCCGGGCACGGCGAAGACCTCACGGTTCTGCTCGGCCGCCAGCCGGGCGGTGATCAGCGAACCGGAGCGCAGTTCGGCCTCGACCACGATGGTGCCGAGCGACAGTCCGGAAATGATGCGGTTGCGGCGCGGGAAATCCGACGCCGTGGCGCGATGGCTGACCGGGCTTTCGGATACCAGCAGGCCGTGGTCGCGGATCTTCTCGTAGAGTCCGCGATTATCCGGCGGGTAAATATCATCGACGCCCCCTCCGAGCACCGCGACCGTGCCGCTTTTCAGGCTGGTTTCGTGCGCCCGCGTATCGACGCCACGCGCCAGTCCGGAGATAACGTGGAAACCGGCCTCGCCAAGCTCGTGGGCCAGGGTCTGGGCGATCTTCTGGCCAGCGGCCAAAGCGTTGCGCGCGCCGACAATCCCGATGGCGCGGTGGCGGACTTTCAGCGGCCCTAGCGTCCACAGAATTGGCGGCGCCGCCTCGATCTGTTTCAGCAGGGCGGGGTAGTCAGCATCGCCCAGAACAACCAGCCGTGCGCCGGTGGCAGCGGCCCGCGCCAGTTCCTCATCGAGCCTGGCTTGCGGAAAAGGCGTCAGCGAGCCGCCGGTGCGATTGAAGATGTGCGGCAGGTCTTCGAGCGCGCGTATAGCTGAGCCGAAACGCAGCATAAGCTGGGCGAATTGACCGGCCTGATGCGGTGCGTGCGGGCCAGCCGCAGTCGTGCGATGCGTTCGGCCTCAGCATGTGCGGTGGTGATGCGATCAAAGCCAAAAGTTGTAATTCGCTTCAGATCGCGCCACGCTAACAGGGTTTTTGCCAACGCTCAAGACCTTCCCTCCTCCCTACGAAGTGGGGAGGTGGCGCAAAGCGCCGGAGGGGCGCTACCCTTTAGTGAGCCGCAAGCGAATTTCATCCGCTACATAAAGCGCCGCGCTATCCGGGTCTTCCATAACCTGAATGGCGGGAATACACATGGTCTCTATATCGCGGCTTTTCAGGTAAGCGTCCCGCTTTTCATCATAGGTCCGCGCCTCATCAAAAGGATGCTGACCGCCATCGACTTCGATGCACAGCTTAGCGTCGTCACAATAAAAATCGAGAATATAAGGCCCGAAAGCATATGAGCGGCGAATGTTAAAAACAAGGGCTTCACGATTGCGCAAGCGCACCCACAGACGCGTTTCAGCAAGTGACATCTGTCGACGTAGTTTACGGGCGAGATCGTATTTGGCAGGGGGGGGCTGGTCATCGTCCGTGCTGCGCCCCTCCGTCAGCGCTGGGCGCTGCCACCTCGCCATCAAGATGGGGAGGTGATTATTCTTTCTTCTTGCCGATCTTTGGTTCTTCGCCCTTGAGCAAACGGCGGATATTGTCGCGGTGGCGAATATAGATCAGCACAGCCATGAACAGCGCCATGCCGAGAAAAGGGGCTGCGGGATCGGAAAATGGCAGCAGGAAGGCGACTGGCACGACCAAAGCCGCCGCGACCAGGGCGCCCAGCGACGAAATGCGGAAGATAAACGCCGTCAAGAGCCACAGCGCCGCCGCCATCAGCCCCATGGGCCAGCAGGCCGCGAACAGGGTGCCGAAGAAGGTGGCCACGCCCTTGCCGCCCTTGAATTTCAGCCACACCGGAAACAGGTGGCCCAGGAAAGCGGCCGAACCGGCCAGCGCCATGGCGATCTGGCGCGTTTGCAGATCGGCTTTCAGCAACAGGAAAAACGCCAGCCCCACGGCCGCTGCGCCCTTGCCGGTGTCACCGATAAAGGTGATAGCCGCCAGGTCCTTGCGGCCGGTGCGCAGCACATTGGTGGCGCCGATATTACCCGAACCGACCGAACGGATGTCGATTCCCGCTGCCTTCGCCGCGATATAGCCGAACGAGATCGAACCGAGCAGGTAACCGCCGATGATGGATATCGCGTAGATGGCGGCATCGGGAAGGGCGGGCATACGGTTCTTTCATTCTTTACCTCTCCTTGCTTGCGGGGAGAGGGTGGCCGTCAGGCCGGTGAGGGGGAAGGAAGGGGAAGCGACTAGACCTCGTAGACGATTCTACCGTCCACGAGTGTCTTGAGCACCTTGCCCTGCAACGTGCGGTTTTCAAAGGGGGAGTTCTTCGATTTCGACAGGATGTCTTTTTCGCGCAACGCAAACGGTGCGTCGATATCGACCAGCAGGATATCCGCCGGCGCGCCCTTGGCGATGCGTCCGGCAGCGAGACCCAGCAATTGCGCCGGATTTTGCGTCACGGTGCGCAGAAGATCGATCAGCGGAATATCGTTTTCGTGGTGCAGGCCGATCAGCGCTGGCAGCAGGGTTTGCAGGCCGAGCGCACCGGGTGTCGCTTCCGAGAACGGCAGGCGCTTGTGTTCGGCCGGTTCCGGCGAATGGTTCGACACGATGACATCGATCAGACCCGACGCGATGCCGTCGATCAGCGCCAGACGGTCGCGTTCGGCGCGCAGGGGCGGATCGAGGCGGAAGAAGGTGCGGTAATCGCCAATGTCGATCTCGTTGAACATCAGATGGTTGATGCTGACCGAGGCGAAGACTTCGAGCCCCTTGCCCTTGGCGCGCTCCAAAGAATCCAGGGCTTCGCGGGTCGAGATCAGATCGACCAGAAAGCGCGCGCCGGTCAGTTCCGCCAGCGCCAGATCGCGCTCGATCATGATGCGCTCGGCCAGCGGCGAAACGCCGGAGAGGCCCATGCGCGCCGCCATTTCGCCGGAGGTCGCCACAGCGCCTTCGGAAAGCCACGGCTCCTTCGGACGATGCGCGATCAGAGCGTTGAAGCCATTGGCGTAAGAGAGGACACGGCTGAGTATCTTGGAATTGATGATCGGCTCGTCCGCATTGGTGAAGTAAAGCGCGCCGGCCTCGGCCATCAGGCCGATTTCCGCCATCTGCTGGCCTTCCAGCTTCTTGGTGGCGGCGCCGGCCGGATAGACATGAACCAGTTCGATATCGCGGGCGCGCCTGAGGATGAAGTCGGCCATGGCCGGTTCATCGATGCAGGGATCGGTGTCGGGCTGGACGACGAAGGAGGTGACACCGCCTGCGGCCGCCGCAAGGCTGGCCGATTTCAGGGTTTCGGCGGGCTCGTGACCAGGCTCGCCGGTCTTGACGCGCATGTCGATCAGGCCGGGGATGATGGCGTTTTCGGCGCAATCGACGATGCGGATGCCGGGATGCCCAATAATGGCGCCGTGGCCGAGGATGACCTCTGAGATAACGCCATCAGCCACGATGACCGAACCGGGGCCGTCATATTCGGTGGCCGGATCAATGATGCGGGCATTGACGAAGGCGATGGCGGGGGTGCCTTTGGTCATCATGCGGCTCCACAATTTTTGATAGCTGTAGCATTATAAATGGTTGAGTAATCCACTGCGCGTTGGTTATTTCTGACGACTTCACGCGTTAAATTATCTCCAACTCCATCCATAATTACTAAAGTGTATTTCTTTTTTGCTGTCTGCTCGTCCAAAGTTGTGCCGGGAATGTGGGTGACGCGTGCATAGATTACATAAAGAAAGCATTTTCCTTTCTGAAAATCCCGGTTCGCGTCTGCTTCGGCATGTGCCGCAACAAGCGTTTTAGCGTGCACATGTTTCATTTCATCGGCCATTGACGGCGGCGCATAAATACCAACCATAAGTGCGACAAATGCTGGGGTGAAAGCTATCCCGGTCATCGGTCGTTCTCCAGACGGGCGGCCAGGGACGCCAGCACGGCCATACGGGCGGCCACGCCCATCTCGACCTGATCCTGAATGAGGGAGACAGAGAGATCATCGGCGATTTCCGAGTTCGATCTCGATGCCGCGGTTCATAGGCCCCGGGTGCATGACCTTGGCGCCGGGAGCGGCGACAGCCAGCTTCTCGCGGTCGAGGCCGAAGAAGCGGTAATATTCACGGGCGGAGGGGATAAAGGCGCCATCCATGCGCTCAAGCTGGAGGCGCAGCATCATCACCACGTCGGCGCCGGCAATGCCTTCGCGCATGTCGTGATAGACCTCGGTGCCCCACTGGTCGGCATCGCCCGGAATGAGGGTCGGCGGGCCGACGAGGCGGACATTGGCGCCCATGGCGTTGAGCAGGATGACGTTTGAGCGCGCCACGCGGGAGTGGGTGACGTCGCCGCAGATCGCAATGGTCAGGCCATCGACATGACCGAAGGCGCGACGGATCGACAACATGTCGAGCAGGGCCTGAGTCGGGTGCTGGTGCTGGCCATCGCCAGCATTGACGACCGAGCAGCCGACCTTCTGTGCCAGAAGGGCCGCAGCACCCGAGGCCGAGTGGCGGACCACCAGCAGGTCGGGCTTCATGGCGTTGAGCGTGACGGCGGTGTCGATCAGGGTTTCGCCCTTGGCGACCGACGAGGTTTTCATGCTCATATTGATGGTGTCGGCCCCGAGGCGCTTGCCGGCCAGCTCGAAGCTTGATTGGGTGCGGGTCGAGTTCTCGAAGAACATATTGACCAGAGTGCGGCCGCGCAACAGATCAAGCTTCTTGGTCGATTGCCGGTTGAGATCGACGAACACGTCCGCCAGATCAAGCAGGTTGGCGATATCGGGTGGATCAAGATCCTGGGCACCGAGGAAGTGCGGCTTCGGAAAGGCGTGCAACCGGGTGCGGATCAGTTCGTTAAAATCGGTCATGTGTTGGCAACTTCGGGGCGTATGGGACATGCTGACATGATTTTGCCGGCACGGTCATCACTATTACCAGGATTGGGCTTCGCCGGGTTTTGGCGGAGAATGCCCCAAAGTACAAGTGATAAGGAAGAGATATCCGTGAAAAGCCAAAGCGAAAAGGCGACCGACTTTGCGACCTTGCATGAACGAGGCTGTTTCGTCATCCCCAACCCGTGGGATCGTGGCTCGGCTCGACTACTGTCGGGACTGGGATTCCGCGCCCTGACCACCACCAGCGCAGGTTACGCGCGCTCCCTCGGCGTCAGCGATTATCAGGCCGGACGTGAGCACGTTCTGGCGCATGTGCGCGATCTGGCGACGGCGACCGACCTGCCGCTGGCAGCCGATCTGGAGAATGGCTTTGGCCATCGACCGGAGGATTGTGCGGAGACGATTCGCTTCGGCGCCGAGGCCGGACTGGTCGGTGGCTCGATCGAGGACGCCACGGGTGATGATCGCGTGATCTATGATATCGCCGAAGCGACGGATCGTATCCGGGCAGCGGCGGAAGCGGCGAAGGTATTGCCGCATCCTTTCATGCTGGTGGCGCGCTGCGAGAACTATCTGCATGGCCGGCCCGATCTGGCCGATACCATCGCACGTTTGCAGGCCTATCAGGCGGCCGGTGCCGATGTGCTTTACGCGCCGGGATTATCGACGGCGGAGGAGATCGGTGAGGTTTGCCGCAGCGTGGACGTGCCGGTCAATGTGCTGGGCGGGATCGGCGTAAAACCCTTGTCGGTATGTGAGCTGGCGGAACTGGGCGTGCGGCGGGTCAGCCTGGGTAGCTGGCTGCATTCTGCGGCCATGACGGCCTTCGTCAATGCGGCACAGGACGAAAGCTTTGGTTATGTCGCCGACCTGATCGGCGGCAGGCAGATGGACCAGTGGCTGAAAGAAGGGGCAGGGTAATTCATCCTCCCCCGTACGCTTAGCTACAGGGGAGGAAATTAGACCAGATGGAACAGCCACAACAGTAACGGCATCGTCACGGCGCTCAGAGTGGTGGTCAGGGCCACGATACCGGCCATCAGAGGCGCATCGCCACCCATATGTCGCGCCTGAACATAGGCCGCCGCCGCGCAAGGTGCCGCGCCACAGGCCAGGGCAATGCCCTGCGCCATGCGGTCACCGCCCAGCGCATAACAGATTGACCATGCCAGCACCGGCATGACCAGGATCTTGAACAGTGACACCAGCCCGACCAGAACCGGCCGGCGCCAGACATAACCAAAACTAAGTCCCACACCAGCGAGAATCAGGCCGGTCGGGATCGCGGCATCGCCCAGCATACCCAGCGATTTTTCAACGAAGGGAATGGACGGCATGCGCAAAGCATTCAGCGCCAGTCCTGTCAGGCAGGCGGCAAAGATCGGATTGGTCAGGAGGGTACGCGCGAACCACAGCGGCGTGCGGTTTGGCTTTTCGCCTTCGGGTTCGCCCCATTGGGCCAGCACCAGAATGCTGATCATGTTGCTGGCTGGAATAAGCGCGCTGATCGCCACGACGGAGAGGGCGTTGGCGTTCGGTCCGAAGATCGACGCGGCTACGGGGATAAAGATAAAGGAATTGAAGCGCATCAGGCCCTGAAACACGCTGGTGAAGGTTGGGCCGGAGAGCTTGAGGAAGGGCTTGAGCGCAAAGCCGAAGGCGACGGCGATGATCAGCGAACCCAGGACGCCGAGCGCGATGGGCCCGGTGGAGAAGCCGGAGAGATCGGCGTGCCAGATCGCGGGGATCAGAAAGCCTGGGTAGAGGACATAGATGGCGAACGTCTCGATCGGCGGCCAGACATTGAGCGGCAGAAAGCCGGATTTCTTCAGGCCGTAGCCCAGCGCGATCAGCAGAAAGACAGGAACGATGCCATTGAGGATGGTCAGCCAGGTCATTCATTTCGCTCACGGCTGTCGCGCTGTGCGCTCGCCTTCGCGGGAGCGGCGAGCGATCGCCGACGCCCGGCCGGGCGCTGAAAAAAGGTGTTTCTAAGCACCGGCCGCGTCTTTCATACGATCCAATGCGCCTTGCAATATATAGGCGGCGGCGGAGCGGTCGATGACCTCGGCGCGCTTGGCGCGGGTGAGGTCGGCTTCCTCGATCAGGAAGCGGTTCATGGCCGACGACGACCAGCGCTCATCCCAGAACGCGATGGGTAAGTCTCTCAAGCGTAACAAATTACGCGCGAAGGCGCGGCAAGACTGGCAACGGGGACCTTCGGTGCCGTCCATATTTACGGGTAAGCCGATCACCATGCCATCGGCTTCTCGTGACGCCATCAGCTTGAACAGGCGCTCGGCTTCCAGCGTGAACTTCGACTTGCGGATCAGCTCCAGCGGCGAGGCGATGGTCAGGGAAATGTCGGACACGGCGACGCCAATGGTCTTTTCGCCCAGGTCCAGCCCCAGCAGGGCGCGGCGCGGCGCTAAGGCGGCCGCCAGTTCGGTGATGTCGATAATGGCCATGAACGGGCTTTGGCGCTTAAGCCGTAAAGAGTCAACAGACTGTCATGTGACTGTCGGGTCTGTGTCACGCAACGCCGGTATCAAGGCGCACCATTCCTCTGCGGAAGCGATGGCGATCATTACAGTTATTTAATTAACGATTACATGGCGCTTTAACACATTAACTGAATGTAATAAATTAAATTCATGTAATAAATAAATGATGTGTAATACATGGATGAGATTTAACAATATTCATGTTTCTATTTGTTTTAGGCAAGTGTAGATGTGGCTTCAGTTCTTAACGAGTAATCATCCTCCCTCATCTACAACTTAAAAGGAATAACATCATGACCCGTTCGATCCTCATCGCCGCTTTCTCGATCACCGCCCTGGTTGCCGGCGCCGCCCATGCCGACGACCGCGCCCGTGTGGAACAGGAGCGCACCGTTTCTGCCGCCAAGACCGATTTCAACAATCCCGGCCAGGTCAAGATGCTTTACAAGCGCATCACCGCAGCGGCCGAAGCCGTCTGCCACAGCGAACTTTCCGATCCGATCACGGCCAATGAAGACGCCGCTTGCACCCGTCAGGCTGTTTCGGGCGCCGTCCGCGAAATCAACGCGCCGCAATTGAGCGCCCTTGATGGCCAGGTCAATGACCGCGCCTCGGCCTACGCCATGAACGACCGTCAGCACTAAGCCCCCGTAACAGGAGACATCACCATGCTGCGTGCAGTTTTCATGACCGGTCTTATGGCCGGAGCGATCTTCTCTGCCCAAACCGCTTCGGCCCAGGACAATGTCTCGCATGTCGATGTGACCTTCGAGACCCGCGATCTGCGTGATCCGGCACGCGCGGAAGTCGTCTACGCCCAGATCAAGAAGGCCGCCAAGAAAGCGTGCTGGAGCGAGGGCGAGGGGCCGGGCTTCCGCATCATCGACGATCGGGCCTGTGAAAAACAGGCGGTCGATGAGGCTGTCGCGGATATCCACAGCGCCGAAATGAACCGCGTGCACGCGGCGCGCTCGGCGCCCGAGATGGCCATGAATGAGCATAAAGCGCGTTAGGGCTGCCTTTAGACTAAGATGGAACAGGGGCGTTACGCGATGAGCGAACGCCCTTTTTCATGTTTGCCCCTTGCCAAAAACGCCCTCAATCGCTAACCGGAACCCACATTATTATATGGAGTCTCGACCATGGCCATTGATGTGGCAACCGTTAAAAAGGTGGCAAGCCTGTCGCGCCTGCGTGAAAGCGATGACCGCCTGCAATCGCTCGCCGGTGAGCTGAACGGCATTCTGGGCTGGATCGAGCAGTTGAACGAGGTCGATGTCACGGGCGTCGAGCCGATGACGACCGCCGTCCAGATGCCAACCCCCATGCGCGACGACGTGGTTTCCGATGGTGACAAGGTCGCGCAGATCGTCGCCAATGCCCCGAAGACCGTTGACGGCTTCTTTGTTGTGCCGAAGGTGGTTGAATAAGATGCCCAATACCTCAAGTGAACTTACCAAACTGACGCTCAAGGCGGCAGTTGACGGCCTGAAGGCCAAGACCTTTTCCTCCACCGAACTGACCAACGCCTTTATCGGCGCCATTGAGACCGCCAATCCGGCGCTCAATGCCTATGTCGAGCTGACCTTCGACAAGGCGCGCGAACAAGCCGCCGCGTCCGATGCGAAACTGGCAAAGGGTGAGGGCGGGGCTCTCGAAGGCGCGCCGCTGGGCATCAAGGATCTCTATTGCACGGCGGGTGTTCGCACCACGGCCTGTTCGGGCATCCTGGAAAACTTCGTGCCGACCTACGAAGCGACCGTGACGCAGAACCTGTGGGATCAGGGCGCCGTCATGCTCGGCAAGCTCAACATGGACGAATTCGCCATGGGCTCGTCGAACGAAACCTCGAAATGGGGCAGCGTCGTCAATCCGTGGAAGTCACGCGGCTCCAATGCGCCATTGACCCCCGGCGGTTCATCGGGTGGTTCGGCCTCGGCCGTCGCCGCCGATCTCTGTCTGGCCGCCACGGCGTCCGATACTGGCGGGTCTATCCGCCAGCCCGCCGCCTTCACTGGCACGGTCGGTATCAAGCCGACCTATGGCCGTTGCTCGCGCTACGGCATGGTGGCCTTCGCTTCGTCGCTCGATCAGGCCGGCCCGATCACCAAAACGGTCGAAGACGCTGCGATCATGCTGCAAGCCATGTGCTCGCATGACGTCAAGGATTCGACCTCGCTCGACCTCGCCATTCCGGACTTTTCGTCCTTCCTTGGCAAGTCAGTCAAAGGCCTGCGCATCGGTATCCCCGATGAGTACCGCCTCGATGGTATCCCTGCCGAGATCGACGCCCTGTGGGAACAGGGCATTGCCTGGCTGAAAGACGCCGGTGCCGAGATCGTCCGCATCTCCCTGCCGCACACGAAATATGCCCTGCCGTGCTACTATATCATTGCGCCGGCGGAAGCCTCGTCCAACCTCGCCCGCTATGACGGCATGCGCTTCGGTCACCGTGCCGAGGGCGTCACGTCCCTGACTGACACCTATGAAATGTCGCGTTCGGAAGGCTTCGGCAAGGAAGTGAAGCGCCGCATCATGATTGGCACCTATGTGCTGTCGGCGGGTTTCTATGATGCCTATTACGTCAAGGCTCTGAAGGTGCGCCGGCGCATCGCCGAGGATTTCACCAAGGCGTTTGAAACCTGTGATGTCATCCTGACCCCGGCCACGCCGTCGTCGGCGTTCGAACTAGGTGACGCCGCCAAGGCCGCCGATCCGGTCGCCATGTACCTGAATGACGTCTTCACCGTCACCACGAATCTGGCCGGTCTGCCGGGCCTGTCTGTGCCGGCGGGCCTCGATAGTCAGGGCCTGCCGCTCGGTCTGCAGGTGATCGGCAAGGCGCTCGATGAGGGCACGGTGCTGAATATCGCCTCGGTGCTGGAAAAGGCCGCAGGCTTCACCACCAAGCCCGGCCGTTGGTGGTAATAATTTAAAAGCCTTCTGTCTCGGACAGGAGGCTTTTTTCTTGTCCCTCTTGCGGGCGTCCGTCAGGTGCCATACCTTGCGTGGGAAACCCTTTCGGAGCGGCTTTAAGTCCGGCAATTGCATGTATCATCCTATCCGGGCGGGTCTGCTCGTCCTTTCCACACTGGCTTTTTTCAGCGCGTCTGGCCTGAGCGCCCAGGAAACGCCTGCGCCGCAAATGCCTGAACCTGAAGGCGCCGAGCCCGAACTGTCCGATCAGGATATGGCGGATCTCGCCATGGTCTGCACCGCCACCTACGATGTGGTGCTGGCCAATGGGCAGGGCGGCGCGCAGACCGAGGCCATCAAGGACGCGCGTGATCTGGCGCGGTCGATTTATCAGGAAATCTCACAGGCCACGGATGACGCGATCGACGCCGAAATCACCAAGGCCGATGCCACCCTTCAGGCCGAAGTTAAAAGCGGGGGTGTCGATCTGAAAGATTTTCAGGCGACGTGTGATTCCCTGTTGATGGAAGAACAGGATGGCGTCGCTGCACCGATCGTTTCCTGAGATAAACTCACCCTTTACGGGAAAGACATGGGGTAGCGGGGGCTATCTGGTCTAAGCTACGCATTGTATGCGTAGAAACAGGTGATGTGATGTTAGCAACCTATCAGGACATGGTGGCCTGGGGGCTTCTGGTGCTTCCGCTGATCGTTCTGGCGTGGGCGGCGGTGTGGTTCGTGCTGATCCAGGCCGAACGCAACCGTCATGAGCGCTACACACGGTTTCATGCCATCATGGAGCAACTGGCGAAATCGGATGGGCCTACGGCTGATAAGATGGCGGCCGCCTATGAACTGCGAAACTACCGTGAATACAAGGATGTCATCGCGCGCGTGTTTATAGACGGCAAGGTGAGAGGCGATACGGCCGAAGCCCTGTCACGTCAGTTACGCGATACGGTTGACCATATCAGGCATTAGTTGTTGACGGTCGCCAGCACGATGTCTGAATGTTCAACCACCGGATAAGGGTTTATGGCCTCGGCATGTTCAGGAATGACCGGCAGGGCATCAACGTCCGGCAGATGCGATAACTGGCTGGCGACCTCGACACCGCTGCCAATCGTGGCCAAGGCAAATGCCGCCAGACTGATCACCAAAGCATTAGGGAGCCGAAACGAACCCGGCCTGGCTTCGGTTTCGGGCGCGTTCCAGGAAATGGAATAGGTGCTGGGATGGACCGCTGCGCGCATGGTCTGGCTCTGCAATCTGGGTGATTGGGTCACGTCAAAGCTAATCACACCGGCATAAAAATTCAGTGCCGGTCACAAGCGCCAAAATCGGATCGACATCAGGTGCGGGGCTTACATTATCTTTTCAATATATGATGCGCAGCTTAGATGGGCGCCATGCCCGCGGGGCGAGGATAGTTGAATTTGTATCTGTTTTGGAACTGGTGCTTGTGTTCTGCGCGCATTTGGGCAGTATCGCCCAAAAGCTAACCAAGAACCGGAGCCGAGGATGAACCTCCCCACGATCCCACGTCCCAATGAAATCACTGTTCGTGGTGTCATTCTGGGCATCCTGATTACCCTGATCTTCACCGCCGCGCAGGTTTATCTCGGTCTCAAGGTCGGGCTGACCTTCGCCACGTCTATCCCGGCCGCCGTCATCTCGATGGCGCTGTTGCAGGCCTTCAAGACGGCGACGATCCAGGAAAACAACATCGTCCAGACCATTGCCTCGGCGGCAGGCACACTCGCCTCGGTCATCTTCGTTCTGCCGGGCCTGATCATGATCGGCTGGTGGACCAATGTTCCCTTCCTCACCACCTTCATGGCCTGCGCCATCGGCGGCGTGCTCGGCGTCATGTACACCGTGCCCTTGCGCCGTGCTCTGGTGACGCAATCGTCCCTGCCGTATCCGGAAGGCGTAGCGGCCGCTGAGGTTCTGCGCGTTGGCACCTCGTCACGCGAAGGCGGCGCTGAAGGTGCTGCCGGCCTCTGGTCGATCATCTGGGGCAGCCTGTTTTCGGCCTTTTATGCCGCACTGGCCGGCGCCAAGCTGATGGCCGGTGAAGTCGCCAAGTATTTCAAGGTTGGCACCGGCGCGACCGGTCTCGGCGGTTCGGCCTCGCTGGCGCTTCTGGGCGCGGGTCACCTGATGGGCATCACCGTCGGCATCGCCATGCTGGTGGGCTTAGCCATCGCCTGGGGCATCTGCGTGCCGATCCTGACGCAACTGACCCCCATGCCCGATCTGTCGGCGGCAGATCACGCGGGCAAGGTGTGGGGCACGCAGGTGCGTTTCCTCGGCGCTGGCGCTATCGGCGCCGCAGCCATCTGGACACTCGGCAAACTGATCGTTCCGGTGTGGAGCGGCTTGATGTCGGCTATGGAATCGGGCCGTGCGCGTAAGCTCGAAGGCGCGGTCATTCCCCGCACGGAGCAGGATCTGCCGGTCTGGATCATGGGTCTGGTGGTGCTGATTTCGCTGGTGCCGGCGGGCTGGCTTCTGGCCAATTTCGTCTCGGGCGGACCTCTGGCAGAAATCGCCCTGCCGCTCGTGATCAGCGGCGTGCTCTATATCATCGTGGCCGGTATGCTGGCCGCCGCCGTCTGCGGCTATATGGCCGGTCTGATCGGTTCTTCCAATTCGCCTGTTTCCGGTATCGCCATCCTGACCGTTCTGGGTTCTGCCCTTATTGTAGGCATGATCGGTTACGGCATGACGGGGCCCAATACGGCCACAGCGCTGGTGGCGTTCGCCCTGCTGGTGACCACGGTCGTGCTGGCCGTCGCCGTTATCGGCAACGATAATTTGCAGGATCTCAAGACCGGTCAACTGGTCGACGCCACGCCGTGGAAGCAGCAGGTGGCGCTGATCATCGGTATTATCGCAGGTTCGATTGTGGTGCCGCCAGTGCTCGATCTGCTCAACAATTCCAACGGTTTCGCCGGCGACCCGAACTATCACGCCGTGACCAACGAACCGCTGGCCGCCCCACAGGCGACTCTGATCTCGACCCTGGCGAAGGGCGTCATCAGTCACGATCTCGACTGGAAGCTGCTCGGTATCGGTGCCGCCATCGGTCTAGGTCTGGTCGTGCTCGATATCGTCATCCGCAAGCTCAGCAAGGGCAAGCTCAGCCTGCCGTCGCTGGGTGTTGGTCTGGCCATCTATCTGCCGAGTTCGGTGACCGCGCCGGTGGTGATCGGGGCCTTCGCCGGCTGGATTTTCGAGCGCGCCGTCAAGGGCAAGACCGTCAACGGCAAGGACTTTGCCGAACCGGCCAAGCGGCTGGGTGTGCTGATCGCCTCGGGTTTCATTGTCGGGGAAAGCCTGTTCAATGTGGCGCTGGCGGGCATCATCGTCTTGACCGGACAGGCCGCACCGCTGGCCGGACCGTTCGCGGCCATCTGGCCGGATGAAAATGTTGGCATGGTCATCGCCATCGTTCTGGCCCTGGTCGGGGTCACGGGACTTTACCGCTGGGCCGCCGCCCGCGCCAAAAAGGTCGTGGCGGAAAACTGATCCCGTCAGACCGTCCTGTGGAAAAGCCTCCCGGTTCATGCCGGGAGGCTTTTTTCATCCTGGTGCCTATGGTCATGCGCACGAAAAATTGCGCAAATGATACTTTCCTGTTGGCGTAAAGATCGCTAAAACAGGGTTATGAGCAACACAGCGAACAGACCCGTCATCAACCCTATCCCGGCCGATGGCATCACCTATTTCCTGCATCCTCACCCGCGTTCGCCTTTTTCGGAAGCCGTTCAGGTCGGACAGGTGCTTTACCTGTCGGCGATGATCGGGCTCGACGAAAACGGCAAACTGGCCGAGGGCTTCGACAACGAAGTGAAGTGCATCATGTCGAATACGGCCGATATCCTGAAGCGCTATGGCCTTGGCCTTGAGCATATCTTCAAGGCGACCGTCATGCTGACCGACATCACCAAGTGGGGCGATTTCAACCGCCTGTACAAGCCGTACTTCCATCCGGCGCAATTGCCGGTGCGGACGGCCTTCGGCGTGACCAACCTGGCCTATGACGCCACGGTCGAGATCGAATTCTGGGCGCATGTGCCGACCGAATCAGCGAAGTAAGACAAGAAGCTCCCTCTGACAAAGAGGGAGCTTTTTTACGCCAGCATCTTCTTCACGAACTCGACATAGCCGTCCATCCAGCCCTGCAGGAACTTCTGCGTGCCTTCGTTGATGTCACCGCTTTCGGTGAAAAAACCATCCTTGACCGTCAGATAGACCTCAGCGCCGGAATAGACAGTAACGCCGACCGCAGCCAGCACATCGCGCAGATGCGCCTGCATCACCGCCGTGCCGATGCCGCCCGGTGAAGCGCCGAAGAGGCCGGCGGGCTTCTGGCCCCAGGCATTATGGCCGTAAGGGCGCGAACCGACATCGATGGCGTTTTTCAGCACGCCTGGCAGGGAGCGATTGTATTCCGGCGAGATGAAGAGCAGGGCATCCGCCGCAGCCACCTTGGCACGGAAGTCATCGACCACTGGCGAGGGATCGCTCTCGAAATCCTGATTATAGAGCGGCAGACGGCCGATCTCGATAAAATTGAAGACGAAACCGGGCGCCTTGAGCTTGATCACGCCGTTCGCCAGCTTGCGGTTGATCAACTCTTTGCGCAGGCTGCCGACGATAACGGCGACCGAAATATCACTCATGAGGGACTCCTAAAATTTACCGCTCTTTATGTGCTGGCCATAGGCGCCGGTCAAATAGCGTTTTCGTGCAGGCGCTGTTTGAGAAAGGCGAGCACGAAAATCTCTTCCGGCGTCAGTTGCGCATAGTTGGCTTGCATCGAGGCGTTGATGTCGCGGCTGATCTGCGCAATCAGGCTGCCGTCCAGATAGGCATCGATAATCTGCGGATGGATATAGCTCTTGCGACAGACGGTCGGGGTATTGCCGAGTTTTTTCGCGACATGCTCAATGGCCGTCACCACGTTCTTCTTGGCCTGGGCCTCGCTGTCGTAATGGGCATAGTCCTGCAAGGCCATGGCGGCCAGAACCGTGCCGGTCCAGGTGCGGAAATCCTTGGCAGTGAAGGGCGCTCCAGTTACGGCCTGCAAATAGGCGTTGACATCGCCGGAGGTGACATCGCGCACAGTGCCGTTGACATCGACATATTTGAACAGTTCCTGACCTTCGATATCGGCGCAGGCCTTGACAACCTTGGCGATGCGACGATCGGCCAGTTTCAGGTTCCATTCCTTGCCGGACTTGCCGCGAAAGCGGAACCGGATCGTGTGGCCTTCGACATCGACATGCTTGTGATGCAGTGTGGTGAGGCCGTAGGACTTGTTGGTTTTGGCGTATTCATCATTGCCGACGCGGATTAGGGTCTTTTCCAGCAGGGTGACGATTGTGGCCAGCACCTTGTCGCGCGTCAGGCCGCGCTGGCTCATATGTTCGCGGGTAATCTCGCCCAACTTAGGGAGAAACTCGCCAAAAGCCAGGATGTGGCTGAATTTCGAGGCCTCGCGCAAGGCGCGCCACTCGCCGTGATAGCGATATTGCTTGCGACCGCGCGCATCCAGACCGGTGGCCTGCATATGGCCATTGGCATGCGGGCAGATCCAGACATTCTTGTAAGCCGGCGGAATGGCCAGCTTGCGGATACGGGTGATGACCGCCTCGTCGCGGATGCGCTCACCCTTGGTGTCGAAGAAAAGGACGTGCTTGCCATGTTTGCGACGCGTGAAACCCGGCGTCTGATCGCTGACATAGCGCAAACCTTGCGCCTTGGCCTGTGCGGCGCCATCGAGAACGGGCGGGGTTTCCAGATTGAGCAGGGCGGCGGTTTTCATAGCCTTAAGGCTGAAACAGGCGCGCTGGGAAAACGATAGGGAAGAAGGGTTCTGTTTGTAGGCGGGACATAAAGACGCTAAACTTCAGATCAGACCAGAGGAACGGGGGAGGGCAACCATGCGTCTGAGAGCGATAAAGGTCTGTTTTGCCGCAGCGATCGTGATGGTAACGGTCGGCGCGCCGGTCGCCGGTCATGGCCTGGCTTTGAAGCCCTCGGCGGCCGCGACGGTTTCAAACCCTCTTAAGGCTTTTCCGAATACGACTTTAAGGTATCACGACGTCGCCGGCACCGATGTCCGCTCCATTCGTGCCTATATGAATGCGCACGGAGCGAAAGACCCAAATGACGGTGGCGTTTTTGACGCTATGACGCGCTGGCGTATCTCCTGGCGCTGGCCGGTCATCAACGGCGTCTGTCAGACGTCACAGGTCCGGGTGAGCTTTTCGGCCGATGTGCTGTTACCGCGACTGACCAAAATCGACACCCTCACACCAGAGGTGCGGAACGCGTGGAATCGCTACATGTCGGCCTTGATCACCCATGAGGCTGGCCATTTGCGCCACGCCTACGAGCATATGGATGAGGTTGCGGCGGCGATCAGACCGGCCGGATGCGCCGATGCCAACAGGGTAGGGCAAGCGGCTGTTAAGCGTCTGAATCAATACGATATAGAGTATGATCGTGAGACACGTCATGGCGAAACCCAGGGCGCGATATTCCCATAGTATTGAGTGCAGGCGCGTAGGCGGTTGATATAAATACCTGTTCTTTTGACGGCCTGGCCATGTTAAACATAGGCTCCGGGGGCGCTTTCAACGAGAGACAAAATCATGACGGATAAGCCAGATATGCCGCCCTCCGAGAGCTTCAAGCCCGAAGTCCTGCAACTGTTTGACAAGTATGTGCACGGCCTGATGGACCGTCGCGCTTTCCTCACCCAATGTGCACAATATACCGCCGGTGCCGCCGGTGCGGTGGCCACCCTGGCGGCGCTGACGCCCAATTTTGCCCGGGCCCAGCAGGTCAAACCCGATGATGCGCGCCTGAAAACGGAATGGGTCGAGATCGCGTCACCCAGTGGCTACGGCAAGATCAAGGCCTATGTCGTGCGGCCTTTGAAGTCTGCTGGCAAGCTCCCGGTGGTGCTGGTGGTGCATGAAAACCGTGGTCTGAACCCACATATCGAGGATATAGCCCGTCGTCTGGCTCTCGATAACTTCATCGCCATCGCACCCGATGCCCTGACCACGCTCGGCGGTTATCCCGGTGACGAAGACAAGGCGCGGGCGCTCTTTGGCCAACTGGAGCAGGCGAAAACGCGCGAGGATTTCGTGGCGGCTGCGCATTACGCGGAGACGGTCGCGGGCGGCAACGGTGCGCTCGGCGTGGTCGGCTTCTGTTATGGCGGTGGCATCGCCAACCTTCTGGCGACCAAGTTGCCGAGGCTTAAGGCCGCCGTGCCGTTCTATGGCTCGCCGCCACCGCTCGATCAGGTGGCAAACATCAAGGCTGACCTGCTGATCCATATGGGCGGCAATGACCAGCGCATCAACGAGGCCTGGCCGGCTTATGAGGCAGCGCTTAAAGCCACCAATATCCCTTACGAGGCCTTTGTCTATGCCGGCGCCGAGCACGGCTTCAACAACGACACCACGCCGCGCTTCAATCCGGAAGCGGCTAAGCTGGCGTGGTCGCGCACGCTGGCTCTGTTTAACCGTACTTTACGCAGTTAGGTTTATCTGAAATTTATGGACGCGGCGTGTCTTCACGCTGCGTTCCTTACCCTCCCGCGCCTAAGCTTTAAGGCTGCAATCGGGAGTGCATCATGGCCTTACGTCCTTACTGGAGCGGCACCATCCGGCTGTCGCTGGTATCCTTGCCGGTGAACATGTACGCGGCGCTGAATCGCTCCAAAACCATCGCCTTTCACGAAATCTATCGCCCGACCGGCGAGCGCGTCCATCATGAACTGGTGGCCGGTGACAAGACGATCGAGCGCGACGACGTGATCAAGGGGTATGAATACGAGAAGGGCGAATATGTCCTGATCGAGCCGTACGAACTGAAAGAGTTGAAAATACCCTCCAGCAAGACGCTTGATATCGTCGAGTTCGTCAATGCCGATGAGATCGACGATGTCTATATGGAAAGCCCGTATTTCATCGCGCCCGATGGCAAGGGCAATGACGCCACCTTCGCGGTGATCCGCGATGCCTTGCGCGATTCGAAGAAGGTGGGCGTAGGCCAACTGGCGATCGGGGGGCGTGAACGCTTATGCGCCATAAAGCCGTGTGGCAGCGGTCTTTTGCTGCAAACCCTGCGTTACGAAGACGAAATCCGCGAGACCGATCCCTACTTCGAAGGCATCCGCGACAAGAAGCCCGACAGCGAGGAGCTCGATCTCGCCAAGGAACTGATCAAGCGCAAGACGGTCAAGTTCGACGCCGGCAAGTTTCATGACCATTACCGCGAGGCCTTGCAGGAGTTTATCGACGCGCGTGTTGAGCACCGTGAGCCGCGCCAGGTGGAAGAAGAGCGCCCGACCGCCAAGGTGGTCAATCTGATGGACGCCTTGCGCCAGTCGCTACGTGAAAAGGGTGGCAGCGATGCGCCCGCCAAGGCAAAGACGCCGGCGCCGAAACGCACCCGCAAGGCGACACCGCCGAAATCGACCGAGAAAGCCAAGGCGCCGGCACGAAAAGCGAGTTAAGCTATGGCGGATAATCTGGATAAGTATCGCCAGAAGCGCGATTTCAAGCTGACCGCCGAACCGGAAGGCGTTTTGAAAAAGACGACGGGCAACCGCTACCTGATCCAGAAGCACGACGCCACGCGACTGCATTATGATTTCCGCCTCGAACTCGACGGCACGCTGAAATCCTGGGCGGTGACCAGGGGGCCAAGTCTCGATCCGGCTGATAAGCGTCTGGCGGTCGAGGTTGAGGACCATCCGGTTTCGTATGGCACCTTTGAGGGCACGATCCCAAAAGGCGAGTATGGTGGCGGCACGGTCATGCTGTGGGACGAAGGCACATGGGAGTTTATTGGGGAGCCCATCGGCGACCCGCACGAAGCTCTGAAAAAAGGCGACCTGAAATTTCGCCTCAACGGCAAGCGGTTGCAGGGCGAGTGGGTGCTGGTGCGGATGAAGCCGCGACCTCAGGATAAGGGCCGCAACAACTGGCTGCTGATCAAGCATCATGATGAGCATATGGTCGAAGGCGATCATGATCAGTTTTTAAGCGATAACATCACCAGTGTCGTTTCCGACCGGACCATGGAGGAGATCGCGGCGGCCGGCGACAAGGTGTGGAATTCATCGCCAAAAAGAGCAGGGCCCGCAAAGGAGCAGCTGACATTTATCGCGCCCGAACTTGCGACCCTGGCGGATGCGATTCCGACCGGGACAAACTGGCTGCACGAGGTCAAGTTTGATGGCTACCGCACCCTCGCCATGATCGAGGGCGAAGAGGTCCGGATGATGACGCGGACCGGTCTCGACTGGACGCACAAGTTCCGCCACACGGCCGATCTGCTGAAAAGCCTCGGCGTTACTTCGGCCATTCTCGATGGCGAGATCGTGGCTATTAATGAAGCCGGACGCTCGAGTTTTAAGGGGTTGCAGGACGCCTTGATGGAGGGTCATAGCGCTGACCTGCAGTATTATGTCTTCGATCTGCTGCACCTCGATGGCGAGGACCTGCGCAAATTGCCCCTGACTGAGCGCAAGGCGCTTCTGGAAGACTTGCTGAAAGGCAAAGACCTCAGCGAGCGCATCATCTACAGCGATCATTTTCTCGAAGCCGACAAGGGGTTCTTGAATAAGATCTGCGATCTGGAGATGGAAGGCATCATCTGCAAGCGCGCTGATTCCACCTATGTCAGTGGGCGCGGCAAGTCGTGGTTAAAGGTGAAGTGTCACAAGCGGCAGGAATTTGTCATCGGTGGTTTCTCCGAATCAACCCACGCCGAACGTGGTATAGGCGCTTTGTTGCTCGGCTATTATGAAGAAGAAAAGTTCGTCTTCGCCGGTAAGTGCGGCACCGGCTTCGACCGCAAATCATCGGTGGCGATTTGGAAAAAACTCGACACGCTGGAGCAGGACACACCGGCCTATGACGACAAGGTGCCGGCTGATGCGCGGCGCGGCGCCCACTGGGTGAAGCCTGAGGTCGTCTGCGAGGTCGAGTTCACCGAATGGACGACGGATGGGCGATTGCGCCACCCGTCGTTTCAGGGCTTGCGCGAAGACAAGCCGGCCGGCGAGATTGGCCGCGACCGCGAACTGCATGTGACGAAGACGATTTTGCTGCCGGAGCCGCCCGCCATGGACGAAGACACAAAGCCTACCCGAAAAAGTGCAGCCAAGAGCAAGGATGAGGAGGTCGCAGGCATCCATATCTCGCATCCGGAGCGCGTGATCTTTCCCGCGCTTGGAGCCACCAAGCTGCAACTGGCGCACTATTATGACAGCGTTGCCGACCTGATCCTGCCCTTTGTCAGGGAGCGGCCGCTCTCCATGCTGCGTTGCCCCGAAGGTATCGGCGACACGTGTTTCTTCCAGCGTCACATCGGCCACGGCGAGATGAAGCACATCTACGACACGGGTATTACGGTCAAAGGCCGCAACGAAGACTATATGATGATCAAGGACCGCGAAGGCCTGATCTCCCTGGTGCAGTGGGGCGTCATTGAGTTGCATCCCTGGGGCTGCAAGGCCGACAAGCCGGACCTGCCGGACAAGATGATCTTCGACCTCGATCCCGATCCGGAAACACCCTGGAAGCAGGTGATCGACGGCGTGCATGAGGTAAAGGCGCGCATGGACGAGTTTGGTCTGAAAAGCTTTCTGAAAACCACCGGTGGCAAGGGGTTGCATATCGTTGTGCCGTTGACGCGCAAGCATAACTGGAACACCGTCAAGGCCTTCACGCGTGCCATCGCCCAATCGATGGCGCATGACATGCCGGACAAATATATCGCCGTGGCCACCAAGGCCGCGCGCAAGGGCAAGATCTTCGTCGACTATCTGCGCAACGACCTGACAGCGACGGCGGTGGCGCCCTTCTCGGTGCGAGCGCGTGAAGGCGCTGGGGTGGCGACACCGCTATTCTGGGACGAATTGAGCGTAAGGCTCAAGCCTTCGGATTATACGATCAGCACGATTGCCAAACGTCTGGCGCAGTTGAAAAGCGATCCGTGGGCTGATTTCGAGACGACTAAGCAGACAATTCCTGATGAGATTTTAAAGGCGCTGAACATCGAAGCGGATATTTAACGCGCTTTACGGCCAATAACCTGCAATAACTACGTTTACGCCATTTGGGCGAACAAGGAGACGACGATGGCTAAGGGACAAAAGAAGAGCACCAAAGAAGTCCGCAAGCCCAAGAAGGCCGCCGTCAAGGTCGAGACCGTGCAGGCAAGCTATGGCCGCAGCCAGCAAGCGACCCTGGACACTATCAAGAAGTCTTGATGTTGGACGGCAAATGCTGGTAACAGCGGCGCTTAACATGCGCACCTGTATGCTGGAGACCTGCCTTGACCGTTCACGACGCCCTCGAAAAAATCTATGAGTCCCTGGCCAACGACAATGTCGAACTCGACGCAGCCATCAAAGACCTGAAGACGGCCCTGACCGAAGAAGGTTTGAAAGAGGCTGTGGTCGAGCCTGCGCGTCTGGCGCAGAACAACCGTCAGGGACGCAAGCTGATGCAGTCCTACTTTAAGAAAAAGGGCGTCACCGTCACCTTTGCTGGCTGATGATGTCGAAAAGGCTACACGCCCGCCATTCAGGTAACGTTATTATGCGGAATATTTGAGCGGCCCTTTACCGAATATACGCTTTCGTCATCTAAACCTTTGATTCCGCCGCTTGATTCAGGCGTGTCTTTCGGCAAAAGTAGGTTAATCCCGCATTTGGCGAATCCGACGCGCGTCACGGATAAGCTCAGGGGCGCCAAACATAACCGGAATTGACGGCGAGGTAGCTAATGAAGATCGTTTCCCATACTCTGATGGCGCTTTCCGCGGCCATGATGTCGCTGGCCACGCAGGCCCATGCGCAGGCGATGAATCCGCAAGGGTCTTCGCCGATCTCGAACGCGCTCGACTGGATTCAGGGTACCCTCATGGGTAAGGTGGCGACGACCGTCGCCGTTATCGCTGTCGCGGCTGTCGGCTTCATGATGCTGACCGGCCGTATGAACTGGCGCTTTGGCGCTACGGTTATCGTTGGTTGCTTTATCCTGTTTGGCGCGGCGACCATTGTCGGCGGCATCCAGGCCGTCGCGAATTAATGTCTGACCTGATCAAATCGCCGGTCTTCAAGGCGCTGACCCAGCCCCAGATGTTTGCGGGCGTGACCTACAGCTTTTTCATCATCAATGCCGTGGTGACAACCGAGGTTTTCCTGATCACGCGCTCCTTCTGGGCGTTTGGCGTGGCGCTTATCGTTCACGCCATCGGGTATCTGGCCTGTCTGCGGGAGCCGCGCGTTTTCGATCTGTGGATGACCAAGGTGCAGCGCTGCACCCGTATTCGTAACTGGCGCCGCTGGCGCTGCAATTCGTATCTTCCTTAAAGCCAGAGAACATAACGAACGATGGTCGACGGTCCAAAAACTTTGAAGGGTTTCGCAAGCTGGTTCGCCACGGAAAAGCGTGTCGGCGACCGTCTGCCCTATGACCGCCTCCTCGATGACCGCACCATCGTGATGCGTGACGGTTCGCTGATGCAGTCTATCTATCTTGAAGGGTTCGCCTTCGAGACGGCTGATACCGAAGAGGTCAACCACCGCCAGATCATACGCGCCGCCGCCCTGCGCGCCATCGGTTCGTCGCGCTTCGTGCTCTATCACCACATTATCCGCCGTCGCGTCAGTGTGGGGCTGGACTCGACCTTTGATGATCCGGTGTGCAATCTGATCCAGCAGCGCTGGCAGGACAAGCTGTCGTCACGCCAGTTGTTCGTCAATGACCTGTTCATCACCGTGGTCCGCCGCAACCCCAAGGGCAAGGTCGGTTTCGCCGAAAGGCTGGCCGATATGTTCGGCCGTGGCATGGGCGAAAACAGTCAGGCAGCGGGTCTGGCGCGCGACCACAAGGAGCTGCAGGGCGCGAGCGAAGCGCTGTTGGCGGCTTTGCAGGCCTATGGTCCACGCATTTTGAGCGGTTACGAAACCGCCAATGGCCGCTGTTCGGAGCCGCTTGAGCTTCTGTCGGCCATCTATAACGGCGAGATGCGTCCGGTTTTGCGTCCGGCCACCGATCTTGGCCAATATATCCCCTATCGCCGCGTCAGCTTCGGGCTGGAAGCGATGGAGCAGTCGAGCCTTGGCAATGGCAAGGATTTCGCCGCCATCATGTCGCTGAAGGACTATCCGCCGCACGCCACGCCGGGCATGTGCGACGCCATCCTGCGCCTGCCGTTCGAGATGGTGCTGACCGAGAGCTTCGGCTTCGTCGATCGTCAGATCGGGCTAGAACGCATCAACCTGGCTCTGCGCCGCATGCGGGCCGCCGACGAAGAGGCGATGAGCCTGCGGCAGGGGCTGATGTCGGCCAAGGATGACCTCTCGACCGGCGCCATGGGGCTGGGCGAACATCACATGAGCCTGCTGGTGCGCGCCAAGTCGATGGCTCAACTCGATCCGGCGGTGGCGCAATCTCTCGCCGCCCTGGCTGATCTCGGCGCCGTGGCGGTGCGTGAGGATGTCAATCTGGAACCGGCCTTCTGGGCGCAGTTCCCCGGCAATGAGGCCTATATCGCCCGCAAGGCGCTGATCAGCACAGGCGCCTATTCGTCCTTCGCCAGCCTGCACGGGTTTCCGATCGGCCAGCCGGAGGGCAACCACTGGGGGCAGGCGGTCTGCATCTTCGAGACGTCGTCTGGCACGCCTTATTATTTCAATTTTCACAAGGCCGATCTCGGCAATTTCACCGTCATCGGGCCATCGGGTTCCGGCAAGACGGTGGTGCTCAACTTCCTGGCGGCGCAATCGCAGAAGTTCAAGCCGCGCACCGTGCTGTTCGACAAGGACCGCGGCGCCGAAATCTTCATCCGCGGCATCGGCGGCCACTACGCCACCTTGCGCCCCGGTGAGCCGACCGGCTTCAATCCGCTGCAACTGCCAGATAATGCCGGCAATCGCGCCTTCCTGCGCTCGCTGATCGCACAACTGATCGTGCGTCCGGATCTGCCGCTCAATTCGGAGGAAGAGGCGATCATCTCTGAAGCGGTCGACGCCAATTTCGATCAGGAACCGCGATATCGCCGCCTGCGCTTCTTCCGCGAATTGCTGGGCGGCGTGCGTCGGCCGACACACGGCGATCTTGCCGCCCGTCTCAATCCATGGGTTGGTGAGGGCGAACACGCCTGGCTGTTCGATAATGCCGAGGACGAACTGGACATGGAGACCCGCACGCTTGGGTTCGACATGACCCTGCTGCTCAATGAGCCGATCCTGCGCACGCCTTGCATGATGTATCTGTTCCAGCGCGTTGAGGAACGTCTGGACGGCACACCGACGCTTATCATCATCGACGAGGGCTGGAAGGCGCTCGATGACGAGGTGTTCGCCGCCGCCATCCGCAACTGGATGAAAACGCTGCGCAAGCGCAACGCCATCCTGGGCTTTGGCACGCAAAGCGCGCGCGATGCGCTCGACAGCCGCATTTCGTCGGCGATCATCGAACAGGCAGCGACGCAGATCTTCATGCCCAATCCGCGTGCGCAGGAGGAGGACTATTGCGTTGGTTTCGGCCTGACCCTGCATGAACTCGACTTGATCCGCGCCTTGCCGGCCTCGTCACGCGTCTTCCTGATCAAGCACGGCAACCATTCGGTTGTGGCGCGCCTTGATCTGGGATCGATGCCCGATATCCTGACCGTCCTTTCCGGGCGTGAATCGAGCGTGCGTCAGCTTGATGAACTGCGCGCCCAGTATGGCGATGCGCCGGCTGACTGGTGGCCGCATCTGCTTGGCCAGCCCTATCCGGGCAGCGTCCCAAGCCAGACCAGGAGGCTGTAATGGCCGGTTATTGCCCCGCCATCAATCTGGTCGGTGAGACCTCGGTTTCGGGGTCGCTTCAGGCCATGGACTGCCAGATCAATGCGGCAGTCCAGACCGGCTATGACCGTCTGTTTGGTGCGGGTGGCGCCTTTGGCTCGGCACTTTTCGTGCTGCTCAGCATTTATGTCGCTTTGATCGGCATCGGCTTTATGACCGGCCGCACGCGGCTGACCCTGACCATGATGAGCCCGCGCATCATGACCATGGTGCTCGTGCTGACCTTCGTGTCGTTCTGGCCGGCCTATCACGCCGTCTTTTACGGGCTGATGATGAATGGCCCTGACGAGGTGGCGGCGGCGCTTCTGGGGCAAAAGGGCAGCGCGGTGATGAATTTCGCCCAGTCTCTGGACGGGCTGTTCGTGCGTTTCGCCGATATCGCCCGGCGTCTTGATCCTGCCTATACCGCCAATGCTGGTAATGTGATGACCACAACGGCGCAGCCTGTGCTGGTGCTGCCGCAATCCATGCCGGTGACCCTGTTCTGGCTATCGGGCCTGTTCCTGCTGGTTTCGACGCTCGGCGTGCTGATCCTGACGCGGCTGGTGCTGTATCTTTTGCTTATTCTGGGGCCGATCTTTATCGTCTTTGCGCTGTTTCCGCAGACGCGTGGCCTGTTCAATGGCTGGCTGCGCACCACGGTGGTGTTCGCCCTATCGCCCATGCTGGTCGTGCTGGGTGGTACGGCGGCGCTGATGTTGTTGGTGCCGCTGATCGAGAGCATCAGCAATGATCCCTTGGGTGCGGTCAGGGCGGTGCAGCCCATGGTCATTCTGTTCATGGGGGCGCTGATCTATTGCGGATTCCTGTTTACGCTGATCTGGGTTGCGGCCTCGCTGGTGCGCGACTGGCAGGCGGCCTTACGCGAAAAACCGGCTACCGATATCCCGGGCGGGCAGGTGCCCATGGTGTCGCCAGGCAGTCAGTCCGCCATGTGGCAAACCGGTGGCGGGCAGGGCGCGCGCGGGGACGCATCCTATGCCCGCACCGAGCCGATGATTTCCGCCATCACCCGCAGCGCCGATGTGGCGGCCGGTGCCGCCACCGGCACGGTCAGCCGCACCGAGACGCTCGGGCTTTATGATCAGCAAGGACGTCAGGGTAGCGCTGACCGGTTCAGCCGCGTTCAGGGGCTGGGCCAGCAATTCCGCAATGCTCAGACCATGCCCAATATGCAGCCATCCGGCGCAGCTCCTGTCACGCCTAATGTCCCCCCAAATGTCCCTAAGGGACCGATTTCATGACTAAGACCCGTATTTCATTGGCTGTCAGCCTGTTGCTTGCCCTGCCGCAGTTAAGCTTTGCGCAAGGCTACGAAGCCGATTCCCGCTTGCAGACGATTGACTATGATCCGGCGGCCGTGGTGCGTCTGGAAGGCTGCGTCAATTTCCAGACCATGATCAGTTTTGCTTCGGATGAGCACGTCGAGAATGTCGGCGTCGGCGATTCTGCCGGCTGGCAGGTGATGCCGAACAAGCGCGGCAATCTCCTGTTCGTGAAGGCGACGGCTGGCAGCGGGCATACCAATATGACGGTGGTCAGCGACAAGCGCAGTTATAATTTCGAGCTGCGCACGGCCAGTGCCTCTGACTGTACCCGTGGCCGCATATCCTATGAACTGCGGTTTCGTTATCCGCCGGCGCCAGCCAAGCCGGAGGCCAATGCGCCGTCGGGGCCTGTCGATCCTAACGCCTTCCTGCCGGTTCCGGAAAAGCGCAACGCCGCCTATACCTATTCGGGCGACGTAACACTGGTGCCGATCCGCGTGTTTGATGACGGTACCTCGACCTATATGAAATGGGCCGCCGGCGTCAGCGTACCGGCTGTCTATGCGCTCAATCCGGATAATACCGAAAGCCTCGTCAACTATGCCTCGCGCGGTGATTATTTCGTCATCGAACAGGTGGCACGCGGCTTTGTGTTGCGCCGTGGCGATCTCAAGACCGTGCTTTATAACGATACCTATGTGGTGCAGGGGCTGGACACGCTGTCGCCCAAGCCCCGTTCCAAGAGCCAAGGAAGCATAAAGTGATGCCCGAAGCTAAAGATTCGACCCTGCGTCGTCGTTTGCCGCAAGGCGACGATCCGCGCCTCAAGATCGACGCTGATGAGCTCGACGCCGCCAATACGCAGGCCCTGCCGCAGGTCGCGCGTTCGTCCGGCATGGGCGACAGTGCCGTCATGATGCTCGGTGTTCTTGGTGTTCTAGGGCTGGGCGCCATCACCTGGTTCGGTATCGGCCAGCAGCCACCACGTCCCGCGCCACAGCCAACCCAGCAAATCGCAACGCCGCAGTCGCAGCCATCAACTCTGCCGCCGGTCGATCCCTCGCTGAACCCGGTCGAACCGCCGCCGCAATCCTTCCTAATGCCGCAGCCGGCGCAACCGCTGCAGCAACCTGTGGCGGCGCCTGCGCCGGACAACAGTGTGCGATCGCCGGCCCTGATCATCGACAACAGCAATCCGGCTGGACAACAGGCGGCGCAGGCTCAGGCCGCGCTGGCGGCCAAGCCGGCGGGCAATGCCAATGACCAGTTCCTGGCGGCGCAAACCTCGGAGGTGTCGCAGCGCGCCTGGAAAATCGGCGATCCATCTAAGGTTGTGCCGCAAGGCGCCGTCATCCCGGCTGTGCTGGAAACCGCCATCAATTCCGACCTGCCGGGCTATACCCGCGCTATCGTTTCGCGCGATATCCGCAGTTTCGACGGCACGGCGATCCTCATTCCGCGCGGTTCGCGTCTGATCGGGCAATACAAGAGTGGCCTGACCAGCGGCGAAACGCGCGCCTTCATCATCTGGAACCGCCTGATCCGGCCCGACGGCCTGTCGGTGCAACTGGCGTCGCCGGCGACCGATGACCTTGGTCAGGCGGGCATGACCGGCAAGGTCGATACCCACTTCGCCAAGCGCTTCGGCTCGGCCATGCTATTGTCGGTCGTCAACGGCGTGTCCGGCGCCCTGAGCGGCAAAAGTTCCTCGACCATTGTCATCGGCACCTCGAAAGATGCCTCCGGCGTTATGGGCGAGGCGCTGTCCAACGACATCAAGATCCCGCCGACGATCAAGGTGCCGCAAGGCGCGCCGATTCAGGTTTTCGCCGCGCGCGACCTTGATTTCAATCAGTAGGGATAGCATGGTCGCTCCAGACAATAGCGTTGTGGCTCTGGATGGGGTGTACTTACGCACCTATCTGCGTCCGTTCCTGCCGTTTCTGGAACGCGATGAGATCACCGAAATCCTCGTCAACCAGCCGGGCGAGATATGGATCGAGGTCTCCGGCCAAGCGCATATGCAGCGTATCGAACTGCCGGAGGTCGATGACGTCCTGCTCAGCCGTCTGGCGGCGCAAATCGCCCGCGTGGCGCACCAGGGCATCAACCGCGAAAATCCGCTGCTGGCGGCAAGCCTGCCGAGCGGCGAGCGCGTGCAATTGGTTGGACCGCCGGCGGCGAAGCACTGGGCGCTTGCCATACGTCGTCACCGTATGGTTGACTTGTCGCTCGAAGCCTATGAACGTGGCCCTATTCCTGATATCGGCGGCCAGGTTCAGCGCGATGATCTCGCCTATGCTCGCAAGAACCCGGTCGCCTTCCTGAAAGAGGCCGTGCTGGCGCGCAAGACGATCCTGATCTCCGGTGGCACGTCATCCGGCAAGACCACCTTCCTCAACGCCATGCTCAAGACGATTCCGCCGCATGAACGCATTATCCTGGTCGAGGATACGCCGGAAATCGCCGACAATCACGCCAATGCGCTGCGTCTGGTGGCGGTGAAAGGCGACATGGGCGAGGCGCGCGTCACCATCAATGACCTGCTGCAGGCTAGTCTGCGCCTGCGCCCAGACCGTATCATCGTCGGCGAAATTCGCGGCGAGGAGGCGGTCACCTTCCTGCGCGCCATCAATACCGGCCACCCGGGTTCGTTCACCACGGTGCACGCCAATACGCCCAAGGGCGCGCTGGAACAGATCGCCCTGATGGTGATGCAATCGGGTACGCAACTGACCCGGCTGGAAACCCTGAGCTATGCCTCGTCTCTGATCGACGTGGTGGTGCAGTTGTCGCGCTTCGGCGGTGAGCGGATGATCTCTGATATCGACCTGCCGACGAAGAGTTAAGGCCTCGTCTTTCGAAATTGTGTTTGCTGGAATGCTTTCAAGGGTGACATAAACCGATCTGAACATTTGCCGTAATCCCTGCGTATCGCTGTTGTCTTAGCCATACACCGGGGAGTACATTATGTCTGATCATCAAACGAACCAACCTGCTCACAAAGATGAGGGTAGTCTCGAAGACTTCATCGTTTCCGCCATGCCGTCACGCCGCAAGGCCATATGGTTTCTTGGCGCCTCGGCGCTTTCGACCAGCGCACTGGCGGCCTGCGGGGGCGGCGGTTCCGGCGGCACCTCTGTCAGCGTCTCAAGCTCATCGTCCTCCAGCAGTTCGTCATCGTCTTCCTCGTCATCGAGCAGCAGTTCGTCGTCAACCTCCTCCGCCTCAGCTACGGGCTCCTGCACCGAACTGCCGGAAGAAACCGCCGGTCCCTATCCGGGGGACGGCTCCAACTCGGCCTCTGGTTCGATCGTCAATGTGCTGACCCAGAGCGGTATCGTGCGTAGTGATATCCGCACCAGCATCGGCAGCTATTCGGGCACGGCTTCAGGCGTTGAACTGACACTGACCATCCGTCTGGTCAATACCAGCCTTGGCTGCACACCCTTGGCGGGATATGCCATCTATCTTTGGCACTGCACGCTCGATGGCAAGTATTCGCTCTATACCGTCACCAATCAGAATTATCTGCGCGGCGTTCAGGTGACCGATTCGGACGGTTACATCACCTTCACTACCATCGTGCCAGGGTGTTATTCCGGTCGGATGCCGCACATCCATATCGAGGTTTATTCGAGTCTGGCCACCGCCACCGCCTACACCAATAAGATCCAGACGACGCAATTCGCGCTTGATCGCGCGTTCGCCACCACCTTCTACGCGGCGGCCAGCGGTTACAGTGCCAGTATAGCCAATCTAAACGCCATAACCTTCGCCAGCGACAATGTTTTTGGTGACGATACCGCCGCGCAACTGGTCGCCTCAACCATCACCCCGACAGGCAGCATCACCGCCGGCTATACCGCCACTATTGATCTCGGCGTCGCAATCTAGGCCTAGAGAGACCGGGCTGAGACAGCCGGCGTCGGTAACGGCGCCGGCTTTTTCCTGGACGGCTGGCAGACGATCAGCGTCACCGGAATATTGCGCCACTCGCACTGTTTGCGCGTGAGGTAGTGGTGATAGGTCAGAGGTGCATAGAAGAGATAACTGCCGGCGATGGCCACGCTGATCGTGCATAGAATGGTGAAGCGATGCTTCTCGATCAGCGGGATCTGCCGCGCAGCAATCTTGAAGCTAAGCGCCACCAGGAAGAAGCTCAACGAGAGCCCGATGAAATAGTGATAAATGTACATGACCCGGTGGATGCCGAGATAGATGTGGAAGGTCCAGAAGATCATGTACATGGCGAGCAGGGCTTCGAGGCGATCGTAATCCTGCGAAACCTGCGCGGCTTCCTTGTCGAAACGCCGGCGCAAAACCAGTACGCAGGCGCCGACGATACCGACAATACCTAAGCCCCAGTCCACCGGATTGCCGACCATATGGGTGTAGGCGGTGCGCTTGCCGTCGAAGTCCCAGCGGTAGCTGATCGCCTTGGCCATGAAGGGCCAAAGCGCCGGCTGCGAGCCGTTGGGTTCGGTTTTCACCTCTCCGGTGAAGTCGTACTTCATGTATTTATAATAGCCGGCGGTAGCATCCCAGACCACGGCGGGTGACAGACCGCGTTTATCGGCCAGGTAATCCTTGTAGGTCTGGCCCATGGCGCGCAGGTCGCGTTGGCCGGCCTTGGTGGTCGAATTGGGCAGGTTGGGATTGAAGACGACATGCAGGGTGAAGACGGTGACGACCACGGCCACGAAGGCCCCGGCGATGGCGGCGCCATTACCGATCTGACACAGCCAGTTTTGGCGCGAACGGTCGATCCAGACAGCTCGGATCAGGCTTAAGGCGCCAAGCGCCAGCATGACCAGCGAATTGACCTTGACCATGAACGACAGTCCGCACAGCAGACCGAACAGGCCGTACATCAGGAGCGGCCGTTTCGGTTCCTTGCCGAAGGTATGCAGCCACACCAGGATCGAGCCGAGGGTGAAGGTGAACTGGTAGGAATCGAGATGGGCGGCGCGGAAATGGACGATGTAGGCGTTCTCGAAGACGAACAGCAGCGAGAAGACAAAGGCCTCGAACGCTTCACCATTGAGCCGCAGAATTATGAGGTAAAAGAGCAAGGCACTCAAAACGGCGAACAGCGCCGAAGGCATCCGGATCGGTGTGAAGTTGTAAGCCTTGGGCACGACGCGCGAATCGATCTTCTTCAGATCGCCGAGCGCGTGGGTGTTGACGTCCGTATTGACGCCCAACATATAGCCGACCTTGACGCCGGCATCCATGAACATGAAACCAAGCGGCGGATGCGAGGCGTATTGCGCCTTGCCTTCTTCGTAGCGCTGGGTCGAGGTCAGATAATAGGATTCATCCCAGAAGGCGCGATTGGGATTGTTGATATCGCGGGCGAAGTTGAACACCGCTAGAATGACGATCAGTACGCCGAGCACCCAGCGCAGGGTCTTGTCATCGGCATTCCACAGGGCATGGGCGAAGCGGGCGATTTTCTGGCGCAAGGTGAGGGCGGCGGCAGGCACATTCGCGTCGGTCGTCATGAGGGCTCGCAAGGGTCGCATAAGGATCGGGTCTGCTCTTATGCCCTATTCGGCACGGCCTGCCTATAGATTTGACAAGGAAGACATGGCTTTGATGCGCAAAGCTGGCTGTGTTGAACAAGACGCCTTTGGCGTGCGCATTTTCAGTTCATTAAACCCTTGCGCGATATCGTAATGGTGTTGCGGCGCTTCCGCGACTAAGGACGTCAACCGCCGAGTCCACTGGCCCTGGACTCGGCGGACCACTCAGGCAGCGAGGCTTCTTCGACGCGCCTGCACGCTCCGCATGGCTCAACTTCTCAGGCGGTAACCGGTCTTGAATATCCAGGTAATGACGGCCACACAGGCCACCATGAAGAGCGCGGTCATACCAAAGCTGACCATGGCGTTGACATCCGCCTTGCCATAAAAGGCCCAGCGGAAACCATTGACCAGATAGACGATGGGGTTGAACAGGGTGACGGTCTTCCAGAATTCCGGCAGCATCTTGATCGAGTAGAACGTGCCGCCGAGGAAGGTGAGGGGCGTGATAATCAGCAGAGGCACGATCTGGAGTTTCTCGAAGCCATCGGCCCAGACGCCAAGGATAAAGCCAAACAGCGAAAACGTCAGGGCGATCATGACGAGGAAAAGCGCCGCCCAGACGGGGTGGACGATCTCATAGGGTACGAACAGCCGCGCGGTGAGCAGGATGATCGAGCCCAGGATGACCGATTTCGTCGCCGCCGCCCCGACATAGCCCAGCAGCACCTCGGCGACCGAGACCGGCGCCGATAGCAACTCGTAGATCGTGCCGGTAAAGCGCGGCAGATAGATGCCGAAAGAGCCGTTGGAGGTGCTTTCGGTCAGGATGCTGAGCAGGGTCAGGCCGGGGATGATGAAGGCGCCGTAGGAGACACCGTCGATCGTGGTCATCTGGCTGCCGATGGCCGAGCCAAAGACGATGAAATAGAGCGAGGTCGAGATGACCGGCGCGGCGATACTCTGGAACAGGGTGCGCCAGGTACGGTGTAACTCGAACATATAGATGGCGCGCACGGCGTGGAGGTTCAGGCTCATGTCTTTTTCTCCACCAGATCGACAAAGATATCTTCGAGTGACGAGCGCTTGGTATTGACCGATTTGAAGTCGACCTTGCGTTCCATCAACGCTTTCAACACATCGGCGACGCCGGCATCTTCTGAATCGCCTTCACCGGTCAGGGTGAAGGTCAGGGTTTCGCCGTCTTCCGACAGATCGAGCTTTTGCGGGATATCCGGCGGCGCATCCAGTTTTGACTTCAGGCCGATGGTAACGCGGGTCTGGCCGAGCTTCTTCATCAGGGCGTGCTTTTCCTCGACCAGAATAATCTCGCCCTTATTGATGACGCCGATGCGGTCTGCCATCTCCTCGGCTTCCTCGATATAGTGGGTGGTGAGGATGATAGTGACGCCCTGATCGCGCAGCCGGCCGACCATGGCCCACATGTCGCGGCGCAACTCGACATCGACGCCGGCGGTCGGCTCATCAAGGAACAGGATCTTCGGTTCATGCGACAAGGCCTTGGCAATCAGCACCCGACGCTTCATGCCTCCGGACAGCGTGGCGATCTTGTTGTCCTTCTTGTCCCACAAGGAGAGGTCTTTCAGGATCTTTTCGATATGGGCCGGATTGGGCGCCAGTCCGAAGAGACCGCGCGAAAAACTGACCGTGGCCCAGACGGTTTCGAACATGTCGGTAGCCAGTTCCTGCGGCACGAGGCCGATCTTGGCGCGGGCGGCGCGATAGTCTTTCGTGATGTCGTGGCCATCGGCGATGACCGTGCCGCCGGTCAGCTTTACCAGCCCGCAGACGACGCCGATCAGGGTGGTCTTGCCGGCGCCGTTAGGGCCGAGCAGAGCGAAGATTTCACCACGTTTGATATCGAGATCGATGGATTTCAGCGCCCGGTGGCCACTCTTGTACGTCTTGTCGAGCTGTTTGATCGAGATGACCGAATCCATATGATTTCCTTTGCCGGGTAGCGTGCGGCCTATATAGTCGTGCCTGCGCCAAAAAACGACAGGGGATGCGTCGATGAAAAGAGTTTTGTGTCTGGCAATGGCTTTTACGGCGTTCAGCACCGAGGCTAAGCCGCTTCCCAAGGCGGATACCGTTTTCCTGCATGGCTATGTCTATACGGTCGACGCCAGGGACAGTGTGGCGCAGGCCGTAGCGGTGCGTGAGGGTAAAATCATCTACGTTGGTGACGATGCCGGCACAAAACAACTGATCGGCAAAAAGACACAGGTGATCGATCTTAAAGGTCGCATGGTCATGCCGGGTCTGATCGACGGTCATATGCACCCGCAATCGGGCGGCCTGCGGATGCTCAACTGTAATCTCAACTACGAAGCCCTGACCATTCCGCAGTTTCAGGCGCGCATACAAACATGCGTCGATGCCGACACGGAGGACGGTCCCGATAGCTGGCTGGTGGTGATCAACTGGTTCGAGCAGAACATGCAGCCGGCGGGAACCGTGCTGACGCACGCAGCGCTCGAAGGTGTCAAGACGACGCGGCCGATCATGGTGCATTCGTCGTTTGGCCATTCCAATCTCGTCAATGCGCGCGCAATGGCCCTGGCGGGGATCACCCGCGATACACCCGACCCTAAGGATGGCCGGATCGTGCGTGACGCCGACGGCCAACCGACCGGCCTGTTGGAAGAGGCCGCTCAGGATCTGGTCGATAAGCTGGTGCCGCCGCCTTCGGTGGAAAAGAACTACAAGGCTACGCACTTGGCGCTGGAAGCTATGCGCGAGGAGGGGATCACATCGTTCCTCGACGCCTATACCGATATCGAAACCATGACGGCCTATCGCACAGTGGCCGACGAAGGCGGGCTGACGGCGCGGGCGCATTTCGCCGTGCTGATCGATTCGCCGGCTGATTATGACCCCGATAAAGCGATTGCCGAAGTCCTGCGCCAGAAGGCCGAGTTCGAGCAAAAGGACGATGGCGCGAAGCCGGTCATGAAGGTCGATACCGCCAAGCTCTTCCTCGATGGCGTCTATTCGGCGCCGGCCTTTTCGGCGGTAATGGTCGAACCCTATTTCGAGCATGGCCGGCCTGGGCAAAGTTACGGTCCGAAGCCCTATTTCAGTCAGGCACAGCTCGAAGATACCCTGATCAAGCTTGCGGCGGCGGGGCTGAATCCGCACATGCACGCCGATGGTGATGGCTCGGTGCGCCAGGGACTGGACGCCATCGCGGCCATGCGCAAGGTCCATCCGGGGGAGGATATCCGTCCGGCCATTGCTCATGACGAAATCGTCGATCCAGCCGATTACAAACGCTACGCCGAGGTCGGCGCCCTGCCGGTGCTGTCGTTCCAGTGGGGCAAGCCGTCGGTCGATATCGCAGCCTCGAAGGAGGCGCTGGGGCCTGTGCGCTATGCCCTGATCGAGCCGACCGGACTGCTGGAGCTTTATGGCGCGCGGATTGTCTACGGTTCGGACTGGCCGGTCGATCGGCTCGATGAGTGGCTGGCCCTGCAGGTAGCGGTGACACGCGAAGCGGTGGGCGAGGACGCGGTTAAATATCCCGGTCGGTTGGGTATCGATCCGGGACTGAAGATCACGCAGGCGATTCGCGCCATCACGATCAATGCGGCGTATAGTCTGCGACGGGACAAGGTGACGGGATCGCTTGAGCCGGGCAAGTTCGCCGATCTGATCGTGCTTGACCGTAACCTGCTGGAGATCAGACCGGAAGAGATTTCCGGCACACAGGTTCTGCTGACCATGGTCGGGGGCAAGGTGGTCTATAAGGCCAGAGAATGAGTGCGCTGGCGCCGGTCGAAGCCTTCTGACACCTAAGAAAAAGGCCGGCGAGGGGAACTCGCCGGCCTTTCAGGTTAAAGCAACAAAAGCTTATTGGAACTTGTAGCTAAGTTCGAGATAGGCGCTACGTCCTACGGAATCGTACCAGTTGGAGTTATAGTAGGGGTATGACGCCCAGGTGTTGTCTTTGGCCGGCTTGGTGTCGAGAAGGTTATTGATAGTCAGGGTCGCTTTCACGGAAGGCGTGATATCCCAGAGCGCTGTTGCGTTATAGAGGGTCCATGGCTTCACCCATGCATCTTCATCATAGTTAGGCAAGCGGCCAATACGGGTGCCTGACACGGTAACGGATACTGGTGCCAGCGACCAGGTCAGCGCCATGTTGGTCTTGTCACGCGGAATGTAGTAGCCGCTATCCTGCGCCAGGCGATCAACCTCGGCATCGCCGGCATACTGGACGGAGGTGTGGTTCAGGACGTGGGTATGACCGGCAGACAATTTGAACTGACCGTAGGGGGTTGGCCACAGGGCGTGCATTTCAACATCAATACCATCGGTCTTTTCATTCGAGACGTTGATAGGGTTGATATAGACGTAGGTAATATCGCCATCTTCGTTGCGGTGCACACGAGAAAGGGCGTCAAGACAGGTCGGAGAAGCGCTGTTGACGGCGTTTCCCGATTCCGTGGTGCCGACCCGGCAATCGGCCTCATCGCGCAACACCTGATCAAGACTCATGTCATTGACCTGATCCTTCATATCGACGTTGAAGTAATCAACAGAGATGTCGAAATAGCGGTTGGGCTGCCAGACTGCACCATAATTATAGGACGAAGAGGTTTCCGGCTTGAGTTTTCGGTTGCCTTCGCGATGCTTCAGAATGTCCTCATCGGAATAGGAGCAGTCCGAGTAGTCGGTGCCTGGTTCTTCGGTGCGGCACTTGTAATAGTCAGTGACCGATGGATGGAAGAGATCGAGATTGGCAAAAACATAGTGCAAATCTGGGGCGCGGAAACCGGTGCCATAAGCGGCACGGAGCAGCACCTCTTTGACGGGGCGATATTCAAGGCCAGCATTGTAGGTGAGTTTGCCGATGGTGTTGCCGTCATACTTGTACTGGTCATAGCGCGTGGCGAGGCTGCCTTGAAGCGTCGACCGTAAGGGCAGGTTGAATTCGGCACCGAGCGCCTGATGACTGCGCTCACCTGCGCCTGAGGTAGCGGCATATTGGTAGTAATAGCCAAAGTCCGTAGCTTCTGGATTAGGATTGACCGTGTAGTTCTGGTGATCGAGTTCGGCGATGACGGCAAAGCCGACCGGACCGGCAGGAAGGTCGAAGATATCCGGGTGGTTCAGCGTAAGAGAGACACCCTTCGTCGTGGCCTTCGCGCTGGTGCGCGCTTCTTCGGAAATCGAGTCGTATTGTTCCGGCGTCAGAGCCGTGAACAGTTTGGCTGGATCAGCGTTGAAGATATCGTAACCATCCGAATCCACGCCCTGAGATTCACCCAGGTAGAAGGCATTGGCCTTGGCGGCAACAATCTGTGGAATTTTGATCGTGCTGGAATATTGCGAATAATTCAAAGCGGCTTCATAGGTCCACTGTTCGCCAAACTGTCCGCGAATGCCCGGCGACACCGATATGGTCGATGAGTGGTTGGTGATCATGCCTTTTTTCAGACCACCCATTTCCTCCGGCATGAACACGCGCGACCAGTTTTCATAGCTGCCGGAATATTCATTATAGAAGTCGGAGGTACTGCCATCGGGCAGTTGATAGCGCCAGTAGGTGACATCGTTCATCAGGGCCGTGTCGCTGGTGCCAAGAGACACTTCGGCGAACAGGCTTGTCGTATCATTGAGTTGATAATTGATGTTGGTGAAGGTGTTGAGCGCTTCTCTTTGCGATAAAATAGTGCCGTATGAAACAGCCGTAGGCGAGGCGCAATAGTAATCGTCAAAACGGTCGGTCGTTTTAACGACCGTGCCGCCCGCCAGCTTCGCCAGATCAGAACAGTCCGTTCCGCCCTCGGTGGCGATGTAGGCGTCATCGTCATAGCGCTGCGCCACCTTGAACGGGAAACGGGCGCGCGCTGTCGGCGCGTCATCGCGGGAATCCTGAATGTCGCGGTCAAAAGCCCACAGAGGATCTTGCTTATCGTATTGCGCGCCAAAGGTAACGCTCAGGCGGTCTTTATTAAATCCGGTCGCCAGTGACAGGCGGTGGCTGGCACCACCACCGTGCTCGGTCATGCCGTAACGATAGTTGAGTGTGGTGTCCTCAACATTTTTCTTCATGGAGAAGTTCACGACACCCGCAATGGCGTCCGAACCATAGATGGCGGAGGCCGAACCTGACAAAACCTCAACGCGGTCGATGAGAGCGGCAGGAATATTGGAAATATCGGTAAAGTTGCTCAGTCCGTTAAACGGCATCGGGAAGTCAGCCACGCGACGTCCGTTGATCATGATCAGTGTATGGTTAGGACCGAGGCCACGCAGATCGACCTGCGCCGAACCCGGTGTCATGATGGCTCCACCGTAGGATTGCTGGCTCAGGGTTTCGCCGCTGTTTTGTGTCACCGACTTCAAGATATCCGGCACGCTGGCAAAGCCGCGGGCGCTGATATCGCTGGATGTGATCACAGTAACGGGCGCCGGACCTTCTTTTTGCGTGCGGGGAATGCGCGAACCGAGCACGGTGACAGTGGTGGGTTCGTCAGCCGCCGGTGCGGTAGCCGCATCCTGAGCTTGCGCCACGCCGTGAAGGCTGTATAGGCTGCATCCTGCCAGCAGGGTGAGCTTGCAGAAGCGGGTGAACTTCGATCTCGTCATGTCGGGAAGTCTCCTTTTACCATAGTGGCGTTCGCGGTTGCTAAATAAGGGAATTTCGCAAATATGGTTTCAAACTGTACCAATTGCGAGATAACTTGAGCAAAAGTGACATCAATGTGTCATGCATGGCAATCAAATTGTTGCCATCAGGTCAATTTGCGATCACAGTTGTGCGTATATGTTGCATTTGCGCACTAACCGCACGGAGCCCCGCATGTCCCGCCGCAATCTAGCCTCAAAACTTGCCCTGAGTTCTCGCGCTTGTCGCCTTAAGTTTCGCTCATGCGGCGCAGGCCGCACCGTGGAAAAGCGGTCCGGGCTACAAAACCTTCGTCATCGGCGACGAAAAGAAGCCGACGCCCGATCCGGTGACGGGTGGTTTTCTCTTAAGTGGCGGCGGCGATTGGGCCCTCGACGCCTTCCGCTGGTTTACGGCGCATTCGGGCCACGGTCATATCGTTGTGTTGCGCGCTTCAGGCACGACCGAGACCCAGGACGAGATGTACAAGACCGTCAAGGGCGTCACCTCGATCCGCACCTTCCTCTTTACCGACCGCAAAGCGTCCTATGACGCCAAGCTGCTGGAAGCAGTTAAGAATGCCGACGGTATCTTTCTGGCGGGTGGCGATCAGTCGAACTATGTCCGGATGTGGAAGGGCACACCGTTGAACGCGGCGCTCGACGCCCACATCGCGGCCAACAAGCCGATCGGCGGCACCTCGGCAGGGCTGGCTGTGCAGGGAAGCTGGCTCTACAGCGCCATGGATGGCGGCAGCATCACCTCACCCGAAGCCATGAACGATCCGATGGGGGCGGCCAACACCATTGAGGGCGACTTCCTGCATTCCGAGCTGATGAGTAACATCGTCACCGACAGCCATTTCGGCATCCGCGACCGGCTCGGCCGCCTGATCGCCTTTGTGATCAAGGCTGAAGCCCTGCGCGCCTCGCCGAACAAGCGCTACGCTCACCCGCTCGTCGGTCTCGGCATCGATGAAGAGGCGGCGATGACGGTGGAGACGGACGGCACGGCGAAAGTCTATTCCAATCTCGATGGCCATGCCTGGCTGGTGCAGCGCGGTGAGGTCAATGAGCTGGCCCTTGGTAAAAAGCTCAATGTGAAGAATGTCAGCGTCACCGGTATCGGCAAGGCCAGCACTTTCAACATCAGAACGCTGGAGGTCGGTCAGCCGTCCTTCACGCGCACCTATGATGTGACCGATGGCGTGCTGACGCAGCAAAAGCACTGGTCGCTGGCCATCCATGGCGGCGCCGGCGTGATTGATCGTGGCGACCTGACGCCGGCAAAGGACGCGACCTATCGCGCCGGTCTGGCCGAAGCGCTCAAGGCCGGTCAGGCGGTGCTCGACAAGGGTGGTTCGTCGCTCGATGCGGTCGAGGCGGCGCTGAAACCGCTGGAGGACAACCCTCTGTTCAATGCCGGCAAGGGCGCGGCCATAGCCGCCGACGGCAAGACCTATCTCGATGCGGCCATCATGGATGGTGGCACGATGAAGGCCGGTGCGGTGGCTTCGATCACCCGGACGAAGAACCCGATCATGGCGGCGCGCGCCGTCATGGACAAGACGCGTCATGTGTTTCTGGCCGGTGAGGGGGCTGACGCCTTCTCCCTGCAACAGGGGCTTGAGCAGGTCGATCCGAGCTATTTCCATACGCCGGAACGCGAGCAGATGCTCGTTGACTGGAAGAAGGATCATTCGGCGATGATCAACCCGACCCATATGTACGGCACGGTCGGCGCGGTGGCGCTGGACAGTGACGGCCATCTGGCGGCGGCCACCTCGACCGGCGGCCTGACCGGCAAGCAATGGGGCCGTATCGGTGACAGCCCGCTCATCGGCGCCGGCACCTATGCGCGTGACGGTGATTGTGCCGTTTCGGCCACTGGCACGGGTGAATATTTCATCCGCGATACGGCGGCACGTCAGGTTTGTGACCGTGTGCGCTGGAACCATCAGGCCATCGAACAGGCGGCGCAGGACACAATCATGTCGGTGGGCAGCCTCGGTGGCGACGGCGGTCTGATCGCCATGGGCGCCGACGGCAAGCCGGCCTTTGCTATCAACGACCTGGGGATGTATCGTGGGGCGATCTCTTCCGATTCTCCCGTTATCCGAACGGCGATCTATGGCGATGAAAAGCTCAAATAAATGACAACTCGCAAGCCTGCTCCCGAACTCGATCCGACCGACCGCAAGCTGATGGCCAGTTTGCGCGAAAACTCGCGTTTGCCGGTGTCGCAACTGGCCACCATGCTCGATATTCCGCGCACTCAGGTTTATGCACGGCTGGAACGGCTGGAGGCTGAGGGCATCATCGACGGTTATACGGTGCGTCTGGGGCAGGCCTATTCCAAATCGCGCCTACGGGCGCACGTGATGATCAAGACCCTGCCGCGGCTATGCCAGGAAGTCGAAATACGGCTGGCGGAGATTTCTGAGATCGCCGCCATTTATGCCATCAGCGGCGAGTACGACATTATCGTGCTGGTTGAAGCCGCCGACAGTATAGAGATGAACGAGCTGATCAACCGGATCGGTCTGCTCGATGGTGTGGAACGCACTACAACCTCGATCATTCTGGCGGCCAAGCTGGAGCGATAAAGCCGGCTTTTGTTGTTAAATCCCTGACCAGACCCATCTAAAGGCCACCTGTGCATGAATAAAGCACCGGAAAGCTTGTAACTGCCCATAGAGTTTGCTAGGTGAGAATGATTATCAAATACTGACGGTACGCGTTGTTCCATGCCCGGTTCTCCAACAACCTCTCCCTCCTTCTGGGGCACCTTCTGGCGTAATCAGTTGCGCCAGTGGCACTGGATCAGTTCGGCCATTTCGCTGATGGGGCTGGCGCTTTTTGCCGTCACCGGTTTCACGCTCAATCACGCCAGCCAGATCGAAGCTAAGCCGCAGATTGTTACGATAGAGAAAGACCTGACGGCCGAGGGCCTTGCCGCCATGGCGAGCGTTGCCGACAAGACACCGCTGACCTTTGCGCAAACCGCGGTAATCAAAACCGCGACCGGCGTCGATGTTGGCAAGTCCGCCCCCGATGTCGATGACGATGAAATCTATCTCGCCATGCCGCAGCCGGGCATCGACGCCACCATGACCATCGATCGTCATGACGGCCATATCGTTTATGAACGCACGGATCGCGGCGTCATTGCCGTGCTTAACGATCTGCACAAGGGCCGTCATTCCGGGGCGGTATGGTCGCTGTTCATTGACCTGATCGCCGTAGCCAGCGTCGTCTTTTCGATCACCGGCCTTGGCCTTTTGTGGCTCTATTCCAAAGGGCGCCGTATCACCTGGCCGCTGGTGGCGTTCGGTTTGCTGGCGCCCTTCATCCTCTTCCTGCTGTTTGTTCACGCCTGATGACCCCGCCGGCCTATACTCTGGATCGCCACGTGCTGATCCCCGATCTCGACGAGGCGCCGGACCTGTATCCGCAGGCGCGGCGCATGGATTTGAAGGGCAAGGCCTTCGCCACCACCTGGTCGATCGCGCTCTATGCCGATACGGCGACGGAAGGGCTTGATGTTCGCTGTCAGGCCGTGCTGGACCGCATCGATAAAGAGATGAGTCCCTATCGTATCGACTCCGACCTGACACGCTTTAATCTCGCGCCCGCTGGCACTTTTGTGAATCTGCCGGACTCCCTGCGCACTGTGGTGGGGCATGCGCTGGAGATCGCGGCCTTAAGCGCCGGCGCCTTTGATCCGGCACTGTTGTCGGCGGTCGAACTGTGGGGCTTCGGTGCCCGCGTCGTGGCCGAAGGTCTGCCAGAAGCCAGCGATGTCAGCGCGTTGCGCGGGCAAAAGCATGGCTGGTGCGATCTGGTCGTGCAGGGCGGTGGGATGGTCAAGCCTGCTGAAGTGCGGCTCGATCTGTGCGCCATCGCCAAGGGTTTCGCGGTCGATGAACTGATGCGCCTGTTGCAGGTCGAGCCCGGCGTCAGGGCCGCTTTGGTCGAAATCGGTGGTGAACTGAAGGGCTGGGGCGTGCAGCCCGACGGCCTGCCGTGGTGGGTGGAGATTGAAGCACCGGAAGCCGCGAAAGAGCCGCGCACCGTGGCGGCCTTATGTGGCTGGGCGGTGGCGACCTCTGGTGAGCGTGTGCGCTCATTTGTGCACGAGGGGCAGGTCCATTCCCACACCATCGACAGCGTGACGCAATCGCCGACCCGCTCAGATATCGTCAGCGTTACGGTATTCGATCCGCAGTGCTGGCGCGCCGACGCCCTGGCCACAGCCCTGATGGTGATGGGCGAAGAACGGGCGATCGAGTTTACCCGGCAACACGAAATTCCCTGTCTGCTGTGGGTGCGTGCCGAGACCTTGCATAACGGCCTTCGTGCTGTGCGCAGTCCGCGTCTGGAGGGCTGGCTATGATTTGGGAGACCCTAACGGACGATCCGACGCGGCTGGCATGGGCTTACGGCTCGGCGGCGGCGTTCGGACTGGTCTGTTTGTGGGCGGGGCTTAAAGGCCGAAAGCGCACGACAGCGACCAGCGACTATCTCGTGCTCTATGCGTCTCAAACCGGTCAGGCCGAAGAGATTGCGCGTAACAGCGCCAAAGCCTTGCTGGCGGGTGGGCGGGACGCTCAGGCGTTTTCGATCGCGCAGGTCACTGTGGCGCAGTTACAGGCGGCCAAAACGATTTTGTGCGTGATCTCGACCACCGGCGAAGGCGATGCGCCGGACGAAGGCCTGCGCTTTGCGCAAAGCCTGATGCAGGACAGACCTGATCTGTCTGGTCAGAGCGTGGCCGTGCTGGCGCTTGGCGACCGCAACTATGATCAGTTTTGTGCTTTTGGACGCCGGGTATTCGACTGGCTGGTGGTGTGCGGGGGAAAGGCTCAGTCCTTGATCGAGGTCGATGATCTGGACGCTGCAGCCCTGAAACGATGGGACGAACTGATCCATGCGCTCGGCGGCAAGGGAAATAGCGCCACCGAGGCCGGTGTGCCGTGGCGAATGGAGCAGCGCACCCGCCTCAATCCGCTCGGTGACAATCCTTTGTATCATCTGAGGTTCATGTCGGATCAGGTGCTGTCATGGCAGGCGGGTGATCTGATAGAGATTGTCACACCACAGGGGCATCGCCGTGATTATTCGGTGGCCAGCCTGCCGGAAGAGGGCCACCTCGATCTCTATGTCCGTGAGGTTATTAAAACGGATGGCAGTTATGGTGATGGTTCGGGTTTACTGATCCACGGGCTGCAAGCCGGCGACAGCCTGCCACTAAGGCTCAAGTCGCACCGCAACTTCCATGCGCCGGAAGGCGAGGGGCCGCTGTTGCTGATCGGCGCCGGTTCGGGACTGGCGGGCTTGCGCGCGCATATTCTGCAAGCCGCCAAAATAGGCCGGCCTGTCTGGCTGATCTATGGTGAGCGCCATCCGCTTCATGATGGTGCGCTGACGGAGGCCATGATGGTATGGCGCGAAGAGGGCACATTGCAGGGGCTCGACATCGCCTTCTCACGTCCGGATGAGGGCGAAGGCCGCTACGTTCAGGCGGTTGTGGCAGCGTCTGGTGCAGCCATCAAGGACTGGCTGGGCCATGAAGGCGGGCTTATGTGCTGCGGTGGTCTTGCCATGGGGCGCGAGGTCGAAAACGCGCTGGCCGGCATCATGGGGCAGGCCTGGGTTGATGATGCCAAGGTCTCGGGGCGCTACCGTCGCGATCTGTATTAGGCAAGGAAAAAGCCGCTCGCAGGTCTGGTGAGGCAAGATGCTTAGTCTGAAGCTACACTTTGCTGTCGGCTGTGCTAAGTAAACCTCTCAGGCACAAACCACGAGGCAGGGATGTTAAAGAGTTTTGTCACAGGGCTGTTGGTCTTATTCGCCATTCCAGCCATGGCGGCGGACCTGCCGCAGCTCAAGCTCAATCCTGACACCGGTCGTATGTATTCTGACGCCTCGCCGGAGGTGCGTCTGTTTGGCGTCAACTACCTCGGCGGCAGCTACCAGTATTTCGCTGTCTACAAAGGCAAGGGCGGAGATATCCAGCCGCTCAAACGCCCCCTGTTTCAGGATATCGGCGTCACCGATGTCAAGCGCGAGGTCATCGATCGCGATCTTGATGATCTGCAAAAGATGGGCGTCAACCTGATCCGCATCCATGTGCTGATGAGCGATATCGCCCTGCCGGAACGCTTTTAGGGACAGGAATGGGAAGGGACGGCGTTTACTTCCGACCGCAATATCATCGACCAGGAAGCGGCCTTTGTCGTCAATCTGCTGCGCCACACCAACGGCTATCTCGATGAGGGACGCGGCCGCGCCTATGGCGCCGAACCGGGTCTTGGCCTGATCGGCCTGATGAACGAGCCGCCTTACCGCACAGATCCGAAGGGCGCCTACAATCTGGGGCCTTACGATGAAGGCTATATCCGCGAAGGCCTGATCAACCGGCTGATATTTGCCGTGCGCGAAGGCGAAAAGGTGCCTGGCGGCGTGCCGCATCTGGTCGGCTGGAGCACCTGGGGTTGGGACAAGACCGAATTGGACAACGGCCAGGGGCCACGAAATCCGAATATTTTAGCCGCGATCCGCGGCAGCAAGGCGCAGTTCCTTGAGCACACAGGCTATACCAGCGAAGCCTACTGGAAAACCTATCCCTTTGCTGAAAATCCGTCCGCCGAACCGCAGTTTCGCATGTCCGGCATCGCCGGCCGGGCACGCTCGATGATCCCGGCAAGCGCAAGGCCGATGTGGTCTATGAATGGGATGCGCCGGGCACGCAGAAAGCCTATGTCTACCCGAACCTGTCGGCGCAGATGCGCTCCAATGGCGTGCAGGTGGCGGCGCAATTTCAATATGATATGGCGGTTGAGGCCGACAAGAACGTGGTGTGGCCGCGTCATTATCTCAACTGGCTCTATACGCCGGAGCGCACCGTCGCCTTTATGATCGCCGGTGAAACCTTCCGCGATGGCGCGTTGAAAGAGCCGTTCGCCGATAGCGATACTCATAGCTTCGGCCACACCACGACGTCGTTTTCCAGCGACGTGGCGATCTATAATGATGATGACACCCTGATGTACAGCCGCAGTATTCCGGCGGCTTTGGCGCCGAAGGTTTCCCCCGATCTCAAGCGCGTGGTGGGCGTGGGCACCTCATCGGTGGCGACCTATGATGGCAGCGGTCTTTATGAGTTGATGAAAGGTGAGGGCGGACGGATCGAACTGACGCTCAATCCTGATGTCGATGTGAAAACGCGGACCTACAAGATGGATGGCCGCAGCCTTCAGTCGACCGTGACCGGCGATCCCTCATGCTATTGCGGGCTCGATCCGAACAAGGTGGCCGATACGCGCACCCTGGCATCGCGAACGCACAGTTTCAGCCTGCAATGGCCGGGGGTGACGACGTTTCGGGTGACGCAGAAGACGGGGAATCTGGAAACCGAGATTGGCCATTTCCGCGCCGGCGATCCGGTGCCGGTGACGGCGGGTGAGGTGGTGGCCAGGAGCAAGCCGGTCAAGGCAGAGGCTACGGTTTATGTGTTTTATCCGGAATAGTCTTCCTTAACGCGCATTCGATACCCCTTGCCGTGGACCGTCTGGATAATATCGAACGGTGACTGTTCAAACAATTTGGCGCGCAGGCGGTTGACAAGCAGGTCGACGCCACGTGAAGGCATGGCAAGTTCGCCGTCCGACGTGAGGTGCACCTGGATATCCTGCCGCGTCAGGGTGTAACCGGCGCGATCGAGAAACAGCCGTATGACGCGGTATTCATTAGGCGACAGCCTGAGCACTGTGCCATCCTCATGCGTCAGCAGGCGGCGGGAGTTATCGAGTGTCCAGCCAAAAAAACGACTGAGGGCATGGCGCTCCGGTGCCTTATAGCGGCTGCGCAGGATGGTGCGGATGCGCGCCACCAGTTCGCGCGGATTGAACGGCTTGGCCATGAAATCGTCGGCGCCCAGTTCAAGGCCTATGATACGGTCAATGGCGTCGGCCCTATCGCTGACAATGATCAGCGGCGCCGGCGCCACCCAGGACTTGGTAGCCTGGGTGATCGACAGGTCGGTATCGTGTCGGTTAGGAAAATCAAGCACAGCCAGATGGAAGCGTCCGGCCGGGCTCTCATGATGGCGCTCGTTGAGATAGACGACATCGAGATCGAAACCGGCGTCGCAAAGCTCGGTCGCCGGAACCGGCTGGCCGCCACGGCCGGTCCGTATGAAAAGGATGCGTGCCTCCCCAGCGTCCACCTAGAACTGGAACCGTGTGCGCAGCGAGATCGAAGTGTTGGTATAGGCGTCGGTCTTCTCGTATGCGGCTTCTATGGCGAAATAGCTGTAGGGGTTATCAGCCGAGATACGGAAACCGGCCACAGGCCCGCCGCCTTCGATATTGCCGCCGCTGAGGGTGAAGGGATCGCCGCTGGCGAAACTGGCCACGGTATCGGCCAGCGTGGCCGAGATGTTCTGTTTATAGCCGAGCCATAGCTCTGGCTTGATCATTCCAGTCTTATAGCTGACATTGACTTGCGCGGTCGAGCTCAGGAGATGGCCCTCGCGCTCATCGATCGTCAGATCGAAATAATCACCGCCCCCCGATTCGGCGTGCTTGCTTTCATTCAGGCCGTAATAATCGATAAACACCTGCGGTGTGACCCCGAGCTTGCCGGAGGTAAGGTCGTAGGACGCCCCGGCGCCGGCGCTGGTCGAATAACCGTCCCACTTGGCGATGGCGGTGTGGCTGACCGTGGTGGTTAGCAGATTGCGCGTGGTTTTGAACTGGGCGTAGCCGGCACCGGCATGGGCCCAGCCCTTGAATGCGCCCGAGTTAAGGCGCCAGTAACCACCTAAGGTAATATCTGAAACCGAAGCGATTTCGTTACCGATGGCGAAGGTGTCTTTCGGCGATGACGAGGTCAGCGACATGTAGGCGCCGACCATCTGGTTGCCATAGACCTGACGTTCCCGGCCGCCGGCGAAGCTGAAGCCTGTTGAACTGAAGCCCGCCGTATCGCTATAGCCGCGCTTGGTGTTGAAGCCATATTCCTGGAGCCAGTACTGGCCGCCGTTATTGTCGGGGATAACGGTCAGGTTGCCGAGGGAGCGGTTGAGCGCTGAGGCGCCGACGGACAGACTGAGCAGGTTTTCACCCGAATAGTCCGGCAGGTATTGGTTATAGACCTGATCGAAACTGGCCTTGGTGGTCTGGCTAAGAAGAGCGCTGTCTGCACCGGAATCCTGCGCCACAATGGCCAGAATGGGCTTCAAAGCGTTATACTGGTTGTCGGAATAGCCGGCTTCTTCCTGAGTTTTGAGGCGGAAGTTGGCGTAAAGCTCAGTGCCGGCCGTATTGGTCTCCAGGTCGGCATGATAGAGATAAGGAATATAGCCGTCGAGCGTCGAGGTCGTCATGTTGCCGAGACTAAAGCTCGAAGCGGTCATCACTTTGAAGGTGGACGGTGTGATCAGGATCTTGTCGAGCGTCAGGTAGAGAAGGGCATCGTCATCAAAGACCGCTGCCCCACTATTGATAAGGATCGGTGTATCTGGATTGTCGACCCCAAGTGTCAGGGCCAGGGTACTGTCGGCGCCGACATGCAGACTGGATAGCAAAACTGAACTGCCGGCGGTCAGGCCTGCGCTGGCGCCTGAATTGATGTTCATGGCGATCTCGCCGGTCGAGGTCATCTTGCCGAGGAAAATGGCGTCATCGGTCAGAGTGAAGCTGCCGGTGCCAGCGCCGTAATCGATGTTGCCGTAGATATAGCCGCCGGAAGACGAGATCGAATCGTTACCCGAACCCAGAAGGATATTGCCGTAGATATAGGGCGCGGCGATGTCCTCATCGTCATCGCTGTCGGTCGCATTGTTATCGACCTGGGTGATGGTGACACCGGTGGTGTTGGCGCGGAGATCCATGGCGGTCGCAGTGCCGGTAATGGTCTCGGTCACATCGTCGCCGTCATCGTCGGTGGCGGTTATGGTGGCACTGATCGCGCCACTGTTGGTGATGGTGGAAAGGGTACCTGAAGCATCAATGATGGCTGTGGCGCTACCCGTAGAACCACTGGAGGAAGCGTAGATGCCGGAACTGGCAGAGACATTGACCGTCGACAGGCTGGCGCCGGAAGAGATGCTGAGCGCCGTGGCCTTGCCGACATTCGAGACGGTGTAAGACGTGATATTACCGTCATCATCTTCTGTGGTGGTGAGGTAGCGTGTGGTGGTGGCGCTGATGCTGCCGCCATTGATATCGAGTTCCGGTGTCGTGGCGCCATCGAGCAGCGAGACCGCCGTGGTGTCGCCTCCATAAGATGTGGAGGTCACTGAGCCTTCTATGCCGATTCCATTGGCGATGGTGGTGGCATAGCCGGTGCCGCCAATAACCAGGGCATTGGAGGTGATGCCCGGATGGACGCCATAAGCCCCAACGCTGCCGCGGATCAGCAGGCCATAGTTGACGGAGGGCGGATCTATGGCGGTTGAGGTATAGGTCAGGCCGCCCAGAGTGATGTCCTCGGTTGTTGAGCCGATGACAAGCGCTGGTGCGCTGCCATACTGTGCGAGGGCGGCCGTGCTTTGGTCACTGTCGGTTAGACCATCGCCGTCTTCGTCGGTATTGTCGTCATCTTCACTGGTTACAGACGAACCGAGTAAAACGCCGTTGGCGACATTGCTGGCAATGGTGACGAGCGGGCCTGCCTGCAACAGATTGTTGGCCGGAATCAGGTTGTCGTAGACATCCTGGCTGAGCGCCGAGGTCGAACTGTAGGCGTAGCCGGTATAGGTGCCATCGATCAGCAGGCTGCCGCCGAGATCGCCGGTGATCTTGATAGCCGAGGCATTTTCGCCAACGGCCGTGACTGAACCCGACAGATAGACGTTGCCGGTGACGCCCTTTTCCAGCGAGATGCCGGTCGAATTGTCACCGATCAGCGTCATGCTGCCGTCATAGGTGAAGGCGCCGTCTATATTGTTTTCGAAGCGGATTCCGTAAGAGTTGTTGCCCTCGACATCGATCGCCGAGCCGCTGACGATATCTATATCGCCCACGAACGGGGATGTTCCGATGGAGTGGATACCGTATCGGCCTGTGCCCTCTGCCCACGGTGCTTCGACATAGCCATCTTCGGATTCGTCCAGGCTGGTGGTGTCCTCAGCCGTATAGTCGTCGGTGACCGTAATGTCGCCCGTAAAGGTGAGGGCAGCGGTGCGATCGACATAGTCGGTGATCAGGATGCCGGTCGAGCCCGATTCGGATTCTGACATATCTATAGCGCCGGCGAAGCTCATGGTGTTGTTGCTGTCGACCGTAATGGCCGTACCGCTGGTCAGGGTGATCGTGCCATCGGAGGTAACGGTCAGATCGCCTGTCGTGCTGGTGACCAGCGGAGTTGTCGTCGACGAAGAGATGCTGGTTTCAGCGAGTGCCTGACCGGTGAAGGGGATAAGGCCTCCACCCAGAACGAGCCCAAGGGCGGTGGCGGTCAGAAGGCTGTTTTTGCGCATGTCGTCGGTTTTCCAATGGGTTCGCGTGCGGCGGGCAGGCGGGTGGCCGGAACATGGAAAATCAGGAGGGCGCCAATAAGTCGTCTATACGACAGTGTCGAAACGCTGCGACAAAACGGTAAGGATTTGGCAGCTTTGGGGCTGAAATGAGGCGCGGGGGTGGTACTAAGGTGTAATTGGCATGGCTCTGTAACATTGCCCAGATAAGGACGCGTGACTATCTAAGCTGACACAGGCAGTTATTAAGTCCTAAACCCAGGTGGTCATCTGAGCCGTTGCCAGCGCTTACCGGTCTTGCACTCGCGTAAATGGCCAGTTTCTGAAATAGCCCTGCATACAGGCCCTAAAGATGGGGTAACGGGCCGGCTTTAGCCAGGGCTTGCGCTTTGGTGGTCGTCCCTCAGAATGATGGTGTCATCAACCAACGGCGTCAGGTTAGTGGCCTGCGCCAAGCATCATCGAGAGACGACCATGAAATACTATGCCGGAATTGATGTGTCTTTGGAACGTTCAAGTGTATGCGTTGTCGATGCGGCGGGCAAAATTTGTCGCGAAGGCGAAGCGTTGAGCGATCCTGAATCCCTGGTCGCGTGGTTTGCGGCCTTCGGAGCTGAGCTCGAGCTCATCGGCCTTGAAGCCGGTCCGTTGTCGCAATGGCTCTATGCCGAGATGACGGCCAAAGGGTTATCCTGCGAACTGATCGAGACCCGGCATGTGCGCACGGCGTTTAAAATTATGCCGGTCAAGACCGACAAGAAGGATGCTCGCGGCATTGCTCAACTGATGCGGCTGGGCTGGTTCCGCCCTGTACATTGCAAATCTCAGCCGGCTCAGGAAGTCCGTGCGGTCTTGACCGCACGCAAGCTTCTGCAAACAAAGCTTCTAGACATCGAGAAAAGTCTTCGTGGTATTCTTCGGGGCTTTGGCCTGAAGGTCGGCGCCATATCAACCGGAGGATTCGAAGCTCGGATACTTGAACTTTGCGAAGGTCATGAGACGCTGACGCAGATCGCCAGGTCAATACTCGACGCCCGACAGGCCCTTCTGGAGCAGTTCAACCTTCTCCATCGAAAGGTTCTAGCTATGGCAAAGGCCGACCAGCGAACGTGTCGACTGATGACCATACCCGGCGTCGGCCCTCTAACCTCGCTGACTTTTGTATCTGCTATCGACCAAGCCGAGCGGTTCTCCTCGTCACGCGACATTGGTCCACACTTCGGACTGACCCCGCGAAAGTATCAGTCAGGAGAAACAGACTACACCGGCCGCATCTCAAAGACGGGGGATGCCAGCGTACGCACAGCTCTTTACGAGGCGGCGAACACAATCATGATCCGGCCCAGCAAAGCCATACGCCTGAAAGCGTGGGCGACAGCGATTGCCACGCGCTCGGGCCTGAAAAAGGCCAAGGTCGCCTTGGCCAGGAAGCTCGGCGTCATCATGCATGCCATGCTCCGCAATGGGCAGGACTTTGCGGCTACCCAAACAGAAAGGGCTGCCATGGCCTGACATATTACACCCTCAGGCCGCTCTACCATCCTCGGCCTGAGCCAGGTCCCTTCGCCGGGACGCGAGGATCGGTCAGACCGCATGTCCGCTCGCAGCCGAATAGGACTGCGACCTAAAGATTGGTCGGCCGAGCCTTTTTCCTACACCATCATGCAGCGCTCTCAGAGATGACTGCGGACAGAAGCACGAAGCCGGCGATCGGAAATGGCTCAAAAGGGATTGACTTTAAGTGGCCCGTTACAGAAGCGGACGCTTGAAAACCAGGGCCATGCGATCGGTCTTGCCGCGGACCTGCGGATCAAACACGATCTTCGTATGGTCATCGGCCGGATTAGCAAGAGTATTGCTATCCGCAACCAGCTCAAAGCCCGCCGCCTTGAAATCGGCCAGAACGCTCGCCTTTTCAATGCGATGCAGGCTATTTGTGGCGCTGGTTCCTGCGCCGGCTACGGTGGCGTGGTCGGTTACGATGACAAGGCCGCCCGGCTTGAGCGCCGACAGCAGGGCCTTGTCGAGCATCAGGGCATCGTGGCCCTTTTCATTGTAGGTGTCGTGGTAGACCGTGCCGATAAAGATGACATCGTAAGGCACAGCAGGCACGGGGATCTTGTCGAAATCGGCGGTGAGCAAATGCACATTGGGACGCGCGGCGGCCATGGCGTCACGCGCCGGCCCCATCTTGTAGCCATCGACCCAGCCCTGAGGATTTTGCGAATCAACCTGACCGGAGCACACCGCGGCTGACAGCAGCATTGAGGCGTAGCCCTGGCCGGCGCCCATATCGAGGACATGATCGCCCGGTTTGACGTGAGACAGTACAAAGCGTGTTTCACTCAGGCGGTGAGCATCGTTATCGCGCTGATGGGCGGGACGGTCGGTTTTGGCCAGCACCGCCTCGACACGGGTGTCGAGCGTGGCGCCTGGCGCACATTCGGGTGCGGTTTCGGCCATGGCGGCGCCGGATAAAGCGCCGAAGGACAGCGCCAGGGCGAGACAGAGGATACGCTGCGATACCATGGTATTTCTCCCGAAATTGATTATTGGCCAAAGAAAAAAGGCGCTCAGAAAGAACGCCTTTTTCACATATCTCACAAGTAAATTCTCGGTAACCTAGCACTACTTTGGCAGAAAATGAATTTTGAGGATTCCCCCGGCTGACATTGCGTGATTTATAGAGAGCCAGCTTTAAGGAGACTGGCGATGTCGGAACATTGGCGCGTAGATTTGGAAGATTGGTTGACGCCCTTCCTGGTGGCCTTGCGGCATAAGACCCGGATGCGGCTGTGCCCTGCCTATATTGCAGGCCTGATTGGCCCGGGTGACCGCAAGAGTGTCCAGCCGATGGCCGCCCGCGATGGCGAGTTTGGCTATGACCAACTCCATCATTTTGTCTCTGACGGCGTTTGGGAAAGTGGACCGCTTGAAGCCGTTCTCCTGAAGGAGGCCGACCGTCTGGTGGGGGATGATGCCGGTTATCTTGTCATCGATGACACGGCGCTGCCGAAAAAGGGCAGCCATTCGGTTGGCGTGGCGGCGCAATATGCTTCCTCGCTTGGCAAGACGTCCAACTGCCAGTCGCTTGTTTCGGTGACGCTGGCATCGCGCGAAGTGCCTGTGATGGTGGGCCTGCGCCTGTTCTTGCCCGAGAGTTGGACGAATGATGTCGCGCGGATGAACCGGGCTCGGGTCCCGCAAGAATGCCAGGTTGCCCTGACAAAGCCGGAGATCGCCATTGAGGAAATTGATCGTGTTATAGCCTCTGGGGCCCGGTTCGGGTGCGTGCTGGCCGATGCTGGCTATGGGTCAAGCGGGCCGTTCCGCGAGGCCCTGAGCAAGCGCGACCTGTTGTGGGCCGTCGGCATATCACGGCGTCAGAATGTGTATCAGGCAGACGTCGGCCTAATCTTCCCGGAAGCGGCAACCGGAAGGCGGCGCAAATACCATGTCCCTGACGATGTTGCTGTCTCTGCCGAAAAGATGTTGGCTGATGGGAAATGGAAGAAAGTAAGTTGGCGGCGCGGAACCAAAGGCAAGCTGAACTGCCAGTTTGCCGCTTGCCGCGTTCGGGTCGCAGATGGCCACAGGCATCGTATGAGCGACGGTCGTGTCCAAGCCATGCCTGGCGAGGAGGAGGTCTGGCTGGTCGGGGAAAGGCGTTCAACCGGAGAACAGAAATACTACCTGTCAAACCTGCCTGCCGACGCCCCCCTCAAGATGCTAGCCGCGGCTATCAAGGCAAGGTGGATCTGCGAACAGGCACATCAGCAACTCAAGGAAGAGCTTGGGCTTGATCACTTCGAAGGCAGGTCATGGACCGGTTTGCACCGACATTGTCTAATGGCGATGATCGCTTTTGCATTTCTCCAATCCCGCCGCCTCAAAGCAGCGGGACGAAAAAAAAAGAGTTGGGGGGCCACCGCCTCAGCCGACAATGCCCGCCATCCGCCAGGCCATTCTCGACCTCTTCATGCGACCGCCACCAAGGCGCTGTCCCCACTGTGACAAACGCCTCGCCGAGCCCGCCAAGAATAATATGCCAAAGTAGTGCTAGTGTTGTGACTTTAACGCCTGTCGCCCCCTGGCGACCTTTTCAAGAATGTCTGTAGCGGATTTGGTCCAAACGAAGGGCTTTGGATCGGCGTTGTGATGATCGAGATAGTCTTGAATTGCGCCTTCGAGTTCGGCGACACTCTTGAACACGCCGCAGCGGATGCGATCGCCTGTTATCAAGCCGAAAAAGCGTTCGACCTGATTGAGCCAGGACGCCGAAGTGGGGGTGAAATGCATGTGGAAGCGAGGATGTTTGGCCAGCCATGCTTTGACCGCCGGATGCTTATGGGTGGCATAGTTGTCGGCGATCAGGTGCAGGTCGAAGCCCTTGGGCGTGCTGCGGTCGATGAGTTGAAGGAATTTGAGCCATTCCTGGTGCCGATGACGTTTCATGCATTCGCCGATCACCCTGCCGGTGGCGACATCGAGGGCGGCGAACAGTGTCGTCGTGCCATGCCGCTTATAGTCGTGGGTCATCGTTCCCGCCCGCCCCTTCTTCATTGGCAGGCCCGGTTGGGTGCGGTCCAGCGCCTGGATCTGTGACTTCTCATCGACCGAGAACACCAGTGCCCGGTCCGGCGGATCAAGATAGAGACCGACGACGTCCGTCACCTTCTCGACGAACTGCTTGTCGTTCGACAGTTTGAACGTCTTGGTCAAATGGGGCTTGAGCCCATGCGCGCTCCAAATGCGCTGTACGCTGGTGTGGCTCAGACCCACCGCCTTGGCAAGCGTGCGCGCGCTCCATTGCGTGGCAGCCGGTGGCTTCTGTCGCAGCGTCATCTCGACCACACGCGCAATGACTTCGGCGCTCAACGGCGTCTTACGGCCAGGCCGGGTCGCGTCGCGCCCAAGCCCATCGACACCCTGCTCAAGATAACGATCGCGCCAGCGGTAGGCCGTCTTCTTGGTCTTGCCCAGCGTCCGCACAATCGACGCCAAACTCGCCGCGTCCGCCCACATCAGCACGATCCGCGCACGCCAAACAAGCTTCTGCGGCGTGTTCCGGTCCGCCACCCAACCTTCCAACCGCACCCGAGCCTCAGGCGACAGCAACAGCCTTTTGTCCATGTCCATCGACACAGACTCGCATATTTGCAAGATCAAGGGAATCGATCCGTTGATTCCGCAACACTAGAGGCCTTGCTTTACAGGCCGGGCAGCTTGAACTTGCGATCCGGCTTTTGCGTGATGATGATCGGCTGCGTGCCGACCAGAGCCTTGACGCGCTCGGCCTCTGCGGTGGCGTCAACCGGAGTTGACAGGTTGCCCAGGCTGGCATTAGTGGAGGCGGCCGTGGTGTCGTCCTTCTTTTTCCAGAACATCACCTTGTCGGCGAAGGAAGGCTCCTTGTACGCCAGATCACCAAATTGATCGTCTACCACATAGCGGGCCAGCGGGTCAGCCTTGTCGGCGCCCATGCGCGCGACGAGGGCGGTTTCACCGGCTGTGCGGTTGGTGGCGTCGCGCTGACCGAGCAGGGCCTGACGGGCGGCGCTGTCGGGTTGCAGTTCCTGCGGACGGGGCTCACCGGGTGCGGGCGGACGCAGGGCGTAATCGGGCGGCACGACGAGCGGCGCCTTGGTGACCACGCGGAATTCGTCGGGCACAACCTTATTCAGGCCGAGCGCGTTCTTGGTGGACGAGCAGCCTGACAAGGCTACACCCGCCAAAATCATCAAACCCGCCGCGATCTTAACCGACTTCATCATTTGCTCCAAATTCCCCATCCGACATTTTAACCATGCGGGACTGTGAAGTGATACTTGTTTTCTACATACCTGCCAAGCGCTTTACGCCTGACCGGCATCTTTGTCCTTGGTCGTCATGTCCGCGCGGATGAAATACCACACGAGCAGGGCCACCCCGATGCAGATGGCGCTATCGGCGACATTAAAGACCCACGGGAAGATATGCGTCCCAGAAAAGTCAAGAAAATCTACCACATAGCCCAGCCGCGCCCGATCGATGCCGTTACCCAGAGCGCCACCCATGATCAGACCGAGGCTCAAGGCGGCCAACGGGCTTTTCTGGTTGCGCAGGAAATCGACAATGACCGCGGCCATGCCGAACTGAAACAGCACCAAAAGCCACCTGCCAGGGCCTTCCGAAGTCAGAAGTCCGAAGCTGATGCCTTTGTTATGAACCATGGTGAAGGAAAAGAACGGCAAAATATTGACGTGCTGTATCTCCTCCAAGCGCAGGCCGAATAAAATCCATAGCTTGCTGGCCTGATCGAGCACCAGCACGACCAGCGCCAGAAGGATGCCTTGCAGGCCAAGCGGGCTGTAAAGAGGTGTGAAATGGGGGCGCAGTTTCTGCATCAGGTTATCCGGCATGGGTTTGGTCCCACAGGGCCACGGCCTCGGCGTCACGCACCGACAGGTCGGGGTAACGCGAATCCGTGCCAACCTCGGGCAGGATGCGCCACGATCTCTGGCACTTTTGCCCTTCGGCGAGCGCGAATTCGACCGCGATCATCGGCAGGCCTTCTAGCGTAAAGGCGTGGGCCGGCGGCGAATTGGTGGTGACACTCGCCTGTGACGTGCGGAACACTTCTGCGGCGTCAATGTCCTCGAAGGCCTCAAAGGCGGCGCCATCGGCGAGATAGACCCTGGGCGCAGCTTCGAGCGCCGAGCCGATCACCTTGTCACGGCGCTTGTCTTCGAGGGCTGCGGTGACGACCGAAAGAACCGTCTCGATCTTGGCCCAACGGTCGCCTTCGGCGACATTGTGCCAGACGTCCGGCGCGGCTTCGAGCACGCGGAACAGATTGGCCTTGTCGTTCGGGTTACGTGAAGACCAGGCTTCTTCCATGGTGAAGGTCATGATCGGCGCCAGCCACAGGGTGATGCGCTCGAACAGGATGTTCATGACGGTGCGGCAGGCGCGGCGTTTCAGCGACGAGGGCGCGTCGCAATAGAGGCTGTCCTTGCGGATATCGAAATAGAGCGCGGAAAGCGTCTGGATACAGAAATCGGCGACCGGGCGAACCACGGCGGCGAAATCATAGACCTCGTAGGCGGCGCGCACCTTGGCATCGAGCGAATAGACCTCATTGAGGATATAGCGCTCCAGCGACGGCAGGTCAGCGTAATCGACAGCTTCGGCCTCGCTGTAGCCGTTGAGTGCCCCCAGCAGGTAGCGCACGGTGTTGCGCAGCTTGCGATAGGCGTCAACCGTGGTCTGGATGATCTGCTTGCCGATGCGCAGGTCTTCGGAATAGTCGGCGAAGGCGACCCACAGGCGCAGGATTTCAACGCCGGATTCCTTGGCGATATCCTGCGGGGCCACGACATTGCCCTTGGACTTCGACATCTTCTCACCCTGTTCGTCGAGAACGAAACCGTGGGTCAGGACGGCGTTATAAGGCGCGCGGCCGCGCGTGCCGCAGGATTCCAGCAAGCTTGACTGGAACCAGCCGCGGTGCTGGTCGGAGCCTTCGAGATAAAGATCGGCGGGCCAGTGTGAGTTGGCACGGCCTTCGATGGTGAAGGCGTGGGTGCAGCCGGAATTGAACCAGACGTCGAGGATGTCGGTGACCTTCTCGTAGTCGTCCGGGTTATAGCCATTACCCAGGAAGTCGGCATCGGGTCGGGTGAACCACGCATCGGCGCCGCCATCAGCGATCATCTTGATGATGCGCTCGTTGACGGCTTCGTCCTTCAGAGGTTCGCCGGTCTTCTTGTCGACAAACATGGCCAGGGGGGTGCCCCAGTTGCGCTGGCGGCTGATCAGCCAGTCCGGGCGCGTCTCGACCATGCCGCCGATACGGTTGCGGCCCTGATCGGGATAGAACGCCGTGGCGGCGATGGCGGCCATCGCCTTGTCGCGCAGGGATTTTCTGCGTTGCGCTACCGCTTCGCTGCTTGAGCGCGGCATCGCCATCCATGCGGATAAACCATTGCGGCGTGTTGCGGAAGATGACCGGGGCTTTCGAGCGCCAGGAATGCGGATAGGAGTGCTCGACCCGGCCGCGCGCCAGCAGATTGCCGGTCTCGATCAGCTTCGTCATGACCGCGCCATTGGCCTCGCCGAACTTGCCGGCCTTTTTGCCTTCGGTTTCCAGCACCTTCATACCGGCAAAGAGCGGCACGTGCGGATAGTAGGCGCCGTCGGGATCGACCGTATCGGGGATCGAATTGAGCGAGCGGCCCGATTTCAGCCAGACAAGGTAGTCGTCGGCGCCGTGGCCCGGCGCGGTATGGACAAAGCCGGTGCCAGCATCGTCGGTGACGTGATCGCCGGCCAGCATAGGCACGTCGAAGCCGTAGCCTTCATCGAGCGCGGCGAGTGGGTGCGACAGCTTGAGACCACCCAGGACGTCAGGCGGCACGTCGATAACCTGTTTCCAGGCGGTGGCGTTGGCGGCCTGCAGCACGCCTTCGGCCAGCTTTTCGGCAAGCACCAGCTTGTCGCCGGCCTTAACCCAAGGTGCGAAGCCGAGCTCTTCCTCGGTCTTCACGGCGGTCACTTCATAGACGAAGTAGGCGACCTTGGGATTGAAGCTGACCGCGCGGTTGGCGGGGATCGTCCATGGCGTCGTCGTCCAGATAACGACCGAGGCGTCTTTCAGATTGTCGAAGGCTTCGGTGGCTTCCGCCCAATCGCCGGTCTGGATCGGGAACCTGACCCAGATGGTGGGGCTGACATGCGGATGGTATTCGATCTCGGCATCGGCCAGCGCCGTGCGCTCAACCGGCGACCACATCACCGGCTTGGAACCGCGATAGAGCTGGTCCGACATCAGGAACTTGTGGAACTCAGACGTTACCTTGGCTTCGGTGGTGAAATCCATGGTGGCGTAACGGTTCTGCCATTCACCAAGCACGCCCAGGCGCTTGAATTCGTCGCGCTGGCTCTCGATCCATTTGGCGGCGTATTCGCGGCAGGCCTTGCGGAACTCGGCGGCGGGCACCTCGTCCTTCTTGCGGCCTTTGGCGCGGAATTCTTCTTCGATTTTCCATTCGATCGGCAGACCGTGGCAATCCCAGCCCGGCACATAATCGACATCATGGCCGGTCAGGAACTTCGAGCGCACGACAAAATCCTTGAGGATCTTGTTGAGGGCATGGCCTATGTGGATATTGCCGTTGGCGTAGGGCGGGCCGTCATGTAGCACGAACAGCGGCGCGCCGGCGGCCTGGCGTGCCTTGCGCACGGCGTGATAAAGATCGGCCTCATCCCACTTTTTCAGCATTTCAGGCTCAGCCTTTGGCAAGCCGGCGCGCATGGGAAATTCGGTTTCGGGCAGGAAGACGGTTTCGCGGTAATCGCGGGCCGCAGGGGCATTTTCGAATTCGGGCATGACTCTCAGGTCTTATAAAAAGATGTCGGTAATGGGGCAGGCATGTCTATTCCCAGCACAGGCGATCCTGCGCTGGGCCTCAAATTCGTATGATTTGCAAGCCTGACATCAACATGGTTCTGGCTTTAACAGAGCGTCCCAAACTTGCCTAGAGCCTTATGCCAAAAAGTGGATGCCACTTTTTGGAAAAACATAAGGCGTCACAAAGATTTACAGCCTTGAACCGATTTAACCTCATCGTTCAAGGCTATAACGCACAATAGGATAAAGTGGCTTTTTGCAAACACAAAGCCGCATTGACTTTGCCGGTGGCTCCGAACTAGCCTGCGCTCATAAAACAGCCAAGGAAGCGCCCCATGAAAGCCATCCCCGTTCTCAGTCTCGCCCTGCTGGTCCTGACCGCCGGCGCCTGTCAGGCGCAAACCCCCGCGGAATTGGGCGCCGCGCCCTTCACCGTCACCGAGGTGGCGCGCTTCGATCAGCCCTGGGCGATGGTCTTTCTGCCCGGTGGCGACGCGCTCATCACTGAAAAGGCTGGCAAGCTGAAATGGCTGTCCGGCAAGACCATCAGGGAGGTGGCCGGTGCGCCCAAGGTGCTTGAGGAAGGCCAGGGCGGTTTCGGCGATGTGGCCCTGGCGCCGGATTTCGCGCAATCGGGTATGATTTATCTGAGTTGGGTCGAAGAAGGCGAAGGCAGCCTCAGCGGCGCCGTGGTCGGTCGCGGCAAGCTGACGCTCGATGCGGCCAATCCGCGTGTTGAGGGGCTTGAGGTCATCTGGTGGCAGACCAAGGTGGAAGGCGACGGGCACTTCTCGCACCGCCTGCTGTTCTCGCCGGATGGCAAATATCTTTACGTGACCTCTGGCGAGCGGCAGAAAAAGACGCCCGCGCAGGATCTCACGGTCAATCTCGGCAAGGTGCTGCGCCTTACGCCCGATGGCAAGCCGGCGCCGGGCAATCCCTTCGCCGGCAAGGGCGGGCAGTCGGCGGAAATCTGGAGCTATGGCCACCGCAATCTGTATGGGCTCGGTTTCGATAAGGTCGGCCGTTTGTGGGAAAACGAGATGGGGCCGCAGGGCGGCGATGAGGTCAATCTGATCGCGGCGGGCAAGAATTACGGCTGGCCTATTGTTTCCAACGGTAGCGACTATGACGACACCGATATTCCGGATCATTCGACGCGGCCGGAATTCGAGGCGCCGAAGGTGTGGTGGAATCCGTCGATCTCCCCGTCTTCCATGCTGATCTATACAGGCAAAAAATTCCCGAAATGGCAGGGCGACATGTTCATCACGGCGCTTTCGGGCAGGCCCTGATCCGTGTCCATCTCGATGGTGACAAGGCCACCAAGGGCGATCAGTGGCCGATGGAGCGCCTGCGTGAAGTCGAGCAGGGGCCTGACGGTGATATCTATCTGCTGGAGGATGGTGACGGGCGGTTGCTCAAGCTTTCGCCGAAAGCCTGATCCTGCTGGCAGATTTTGGCATCAGGCCGGTTATTCTGCTCAAAACAGGAGACCGGAATTGAGCAAGATCGATCTGAAAACGGAATATAAGTCGCTGTATAGCGCCACGTCGAAGGACTTTGCGCTGATCGAGGTGCCATCGCTGCACTATCTGATGTTCGATGGTGTGGGCGATCCCAACACCGCGCCGGCATATGCCCAGGCCATCGAGGCGCTCTATTCCTTGTCCTACACGCTCAAATTCATGAGCAAGCGCGCGTTTGACCGCGATTATGTCGTCGGGCCGCTGGAAGGTCTGTGGTGGGCCAGGGACATGAAGACCTTCGTCACGCGCGAAAAGTCAAAATGGTCATGGACCATGATGATCCTGCAACCGGACTGGATCGAAAAAGGCCACCTGTGCGCCGCGCTCAGCGAGGTGGTGATGAAAAAAGGCCTGCCGGGACTTGAAAAGGTGCGGCTGGAACGGCTGGACGAGGGTTTGAGCGCCCAGATTCTGCATGTCGGCCCTTATGATGATGAAGGGCCGGTTTTACAGCGGCTGCATGAAGAGTGGCTACCGGCACAGGGGTTGATCGAAACCGGTAAGCATCACGAAATCTATCTTAGCGATCCACGCAAGACGGCGCCGGAAAAGTTGAAAACCATCCTGCGTCAGCCGGTAAAAAAGCGTTAGAGCACTGGACTTGCCGGGAAAGGGACGGCATTTTGCCCGCAGTAGCGGCGGAGTGTTATGCGTATCAAGTGGATCAGTGGCGTGGTGGTGATGACTTTGGCGGTAGCGCTGGTCAGCCGACTGGGGAGTAACGCCGATGCGGCCATTCGTTCCCATTGCACCGCTATTGGTCTGGAACTGCGGGTTCGTGCCGCTAAGAAGGCCAAAGACATGGCGGCCTTACGCAAACGGGGCGCCGATCCCGTTGTGATGACGCAGTGGGACGTCTATATCAGCCATGTTGACGCCATGGGGCGCACACTGATCGATAATTTCAGCGAGCCTGAGCCGCCACGCCCGCGCGATACGGCTGCCATGCGACGTCTCGATCTCGACAGCCTGACCCATGCGGGCGAAGGCTGTACCGGTTAAGCTTGGAAATAGGCCCGCGCCTTGGCCGCATCGCCCTGGATGGCGATCTTCCGACCGGACCGGCAGGAGGATCGAAGATATCCGGTGGTTCAGCGTAAGAGAGACACCCTTCGTCGTGGCCTTCGCGCTGGTGCGCGCTTCTTCGGAAATCGAGTTGGTATTGTTCCGGCGTCAGAGCCGTGAACAGTTTGGCTGGATCAGCGTTGAAGATATCGTAACCATCCGAATCCACGCCCTGGAGACTTCACCCAGGTAGAAGGCATTGGCCTTGGCGGCAACAATCTGTGGAATTTTGATCGTGCTGGAATATTGCGAATAATTCAAAGCGGCTTCATAGGTCCACTGTTCGCCAAACTGTCCGCGAATGCCCGGCGACACCGATATGGTCGATGAGTGGTTGGTGATCATGCCTTTTTTCAGACCACCCATTTCCTCCGGCATGAACACGCGCGACCAGTTTTCACAGCTGCCGGAATATTCATTATAGAAGTCGGAGGTACTGCCATCGGGCAGTTGATAGCGCCAGTAGGTGACATCGTTCATCAGGGCCGTGTCGCTGGTGCCAAACACTTCGGCGAACAGGCTTGTCGTATCATTGAGTTGATAATTGATGTTGGTGAAGGTGTTGAGCGCTTCTCTTTGCGATAAAATAGTGCCGTATGAAACAGCCGTAGGCGAGGCGCAATAGTAATCGTCAAAACGGTCGGTCGTTTTAACGACCGTGCCGCCCGCCAGCTTCGCCAGATCAGAACAGTCCGTTCCGCCCTCGGTGGCGATGTAGGCGTCATCGTCATAGCGCTGCGCCACCTTGAACGGGAAACGGGCGCGCGCTGTCGGCGCGTCATCGCGGGAATCTGAATGTCGCGGTCAAAAGCCCACAGAGGATCTTGCTTATCGTATTGCGCGCCAAAGGTAACGCTCAGGCGGTCTTTATTAAATCCGGTCGCCAGTGACAGGCGGTGGCTGGCACCACCACCGTGCTCGGTCATGCCGTAACGATAGTTGAGTGTGGTGTCCTCAACATTTTTCTTCATGGAGAGTTTACTACACCCGCAATGGCGTCCGAACCATAGATGGCGGAGGCCGAACCTGACAAAACCTCAACGCGGTCGATGAGAGCGGCAGGAATATTGGAAATATCGGTAAAGTTGCTCAGTCCGTTAAACGGCATCGGGAAGTCAGCCACGCGACGTCCGTTGATCATGATCAGTGTATGGTTAGGACCAGGCCACGCAGATCGACCTGCGCCGAACCCGGTGTCATGATGGCTCCACCGTAGGATTGCTGGCTCAGGGTTTCGCCGCTGTTTTGTGTCACCGACTTCAAGATATCCGGCACGCTGGCAAAGCCGCGGGCGCTGATATCGCTGGATGTGATCACAGTAACGGGCGCCGGACCTTCTTTTTGCGTGCGGGGAATGCGCGAACCGAGCACGGTGACAGTGGTGGGTTCGTCAGCCGCCGGTGCGGTAGCCGCATCCTGAGCTTGCGCCACGCCGTGAAGGCTGTATAGGCTGCATCCTGCCAGCAGGGTGAGCTTGCAGAAGCGGGTGAACTTCGATCTCGTCATGTCGGGAAGTCTCCTTTTACCATAGTGGCGTTCGCGGTTGCTAAATAAGGGAATTTCGCAAATATGGTTTCAAACTGTACCAATTGCGAGATAACTTGAGCAAAAGTGACATCAATGTGTCATGCATGGCAATCAAATTGTTGCCATCAGGTCAATTTGCGATCACAGTTGTGCGTATATGTTGCATTTGCGCACTAACCGCACGGAGCCCCGCATGTCCCGCCGCAATCTAGCCTCAAAACTTGCCCTGAATTCGCGCTTGTCGCCTTAAGTTTCGCTCATGCGGCGCAGGCCGCACCGTGGAAAAGCGGTCCGGGCTACAAAACCTTCGTCATCGGCGACGAAAAGAAGCCGACGCCCGATCCGGTGACGGGTGGTTTTCTCTTAAGTGGCGGCGGCGATTGGGGCCCTCGACGCCTTCCGCTGGTTTACGGCGCATTCGGGCCACGGTCATATCGTTGTGTTGCGCGCTTCAGGCACGACCGAGACCCAGGACGAGATGTACAAGACCGTCAAGGGCGTCACCTCGATCCGCACCTTCCTCTTTACCGACCGCAAAGCGTCCTATGACGCCAAGCTGCTGGAAGCAGTTAAGAATGCCGACGGTATCTTTCTGGCGGGTGGCGATCAGTCGAACTATGTCCGGATGTGGAAGGGCACACCGTTGAACGCGGCGCTCGACGCCCACATCGCGGCCAACAAGCCGATCGGCGGCACCTCGGCAGGGCTGGCTGTGCAGGGAAGCTGGCTCTACAGCGCCATGGATGGCGGCAGCATCACCTCACCCGAAGCCATGAACGATCCGATGGGGGCGGCCAACACCATTGAGGGCGACTTCCTGCATTCCGAGCTGATGAGTAACATCGTCACCGACAGCCATTTCGGCATCCGCGACCGGCTCGGCCGCCTGATCGCCTTTGTGATCAAGGCTGAAGCCCTGCGCGCCTCGCCGAACAAGCGCTACGCTCACCCGCTCGTCGGTCTCGGCATCGATGAAGAGGCGGCGATGACGGTGGAGACGGACGGCACGGCGAAAGTCTATTCCAATCTCGATGGCCATGCCTGGCTGGTGCAGCGCGGTGAGGTCAATGAGCTGGCCCTTGGTAAAAAGCTCAATGTGAAGAATGTCAGCGTCACCGGTATCGGCAAGGCCAGCACTTTCAACATCAGAACGCTGGAGGTCGGTCAGCCGTCCTTCACGCGCACCTATGATGTGACCGATGGCGTGCTGACGCAGCAAAAGCACTGGTCGCTGGCCATCCATGGCGGCGCCGGCGTGATTGATCGTGGCGACCTGACGCCGGCAAAGGACGCGACCTATCGCGCCGGTCTGGCCGAAGCGCTCAAGGCCGGTCAGGCGGTGCTCGACAAGGGTGGTTCGTCGCTCGATGCGGTCGAGGCGGCGCTGAAACCGCTGGAGGACAACCCTCTGTTCAATGCCGGCAAGGGCGCGGCCATAGCCGCCGACGGCAAGACCTATCTCGATGCGGCCATCATGGATGGTGGCACGATGAAGGCCGGTGCGGTGGCTTCGATCACCCGGACGAAGAACCCGATCATGGCGGCGCGCGCCGTCATGGACAAGACGCGTCATGTGTTTCTGGCCGGTGAGGGGGCTGACGCCTTCTCCCTGCAACAGGGGCTTGAGCAGGTCGATCCGAGCTATTTCCATACGCCGGAACGCGAGCAGATGCTCGTTGACTGGAAGAAGGATCATTCGGCGATGATCAACCCGACCCATATGTACGGCACGGTCGGCGCGGTGGCGCTGGACAGTGACGGCCATCTGGCGGCGGCCACCTCGACCGGCGGCCTGACCGGCAAGCAATGGGGCCGTATCGGTGACAGCCCGCTCATCGGCGCCGGCACCTATGCGCGTGACGGTGATTGTGCCGTTTCGGCCACTGGCACGGGTGAATATTTCATCCGCGATACGGCGGCACGTCAGGTTTGTGACCGTGTGCGCTGGAACCATCAGGCCATCGAACAGGCGGCGCAGGACACAATCATGTCGGTGGGCAGCCTCGGTGGCGACGGCGGTCTGATCGCCATGGGCGCCGACGGCAAGCCGGCCTTTGCTATCAACGACCTGGGGATGTATCGTGGGGCGATCTCTTCCGATTCTCCCGTTATCCGAACGGCGATCTATGGCGATGAAAAGCTCAAATAAATGACGACTTGCAAGCCTGCTCCCGAACTCGATCCCGACCGACCGCAAGCTGATGGCCAGTTTGCGCGAAAACTCGCGTTTGCCGGTGTCGCAACTGGCCACCATGCTCGATATTCCGCGCACTCAGGTTTATGCACGGCTGGAACGGCTGGAGGCTGAGGGCATCATCGACGGTTATACGGTGCGTCTGGGGCAGGCCTATTCCACAAATCGCGCCTACGGGCGCACGTGATGATCAAGACCCTGCCGCGGCTATGCCAGGAAGTCGAAATACGGCTGGCGGAGATTTCTGAGATCGCCGCCATTTATGCCATCAGCGGCGAGTACGACATTATCGTGCTGGTTGAAGCCGCCGACAGTATAGAGATGAACGAGCTGATCAACCGGATCGGTCTGCTCGATGGTGTGGAACGCACTACAACCTCGATCATTCTGGCGGCCAAGCTGGAGCGATAAAGCCGGCTTTTGTTGTTAAATCCCTGACCAGACCCATCTAAAGGCCACCTGTGCATGAATAAAGCACCGGAAAGCTTGTAACTGCCCATAGAGTTTGCTAGGTGAGAATGATTATCAAATACTGACGGTACGCGTTGTTCCATGCCCGGTTCTCCAACAACCTCTCCCTCCTTCTGGGGCACCTTCTGGCGTAATCAGTTGCGCCAGTGGCACTGGATCAGTTCGGCCATTTCGCTGATGGGGCTGGCGCTTTTTGCCGTCACCGGTTTCACGCTCAATCACGCCAGCCAGATCGAAGCTAAGCCGCAGATTGTTACGATAGAGAAAGACCTGACGGCCGAGGGCCTTGCCGCCATGGCGAGCGTTGCCGACAAGACACCGCTGACCTTTGCGCAAACCGCGGTAATCAAAACCGCGACCGGCGTCGATGTTGGCAAGTCCGCCCCCGATGTCGATGACGATGAAATCTATCTCGCCATGCCGCAGCCGGGCATCGACGCCACCATGACCATCGATCGTCATGACGGCCATATCGTTTATGAACGCACGGATCGCGGCGTCATTGCCGTGCTTAACGATCTGCACAAGGGCCGTCATTCCGGGGCGGTATGGTCGCTGTTCATTGACCTGATCGCCGTAGCCAGCGTCGTCTTTTCGATCACCGGCCTTGGCCTTTTGTGGCTCTATTCCAAAGGGCGCCGTATCACCTGGCCGCTGGTGGCGTTCGGTTTGCTGGCGCCCTTCATCCTCTTCCTGCTGTTTGTTCACGCCTGATGACCCCGCCGGCCTATACTCTGGATCGCCACGTGCTGATCCCCGATCTCGACGAGGCGCCGGACCTGTATCCGCAGGCGCGGCGCATGGATTTGAAGGGCAAGGCCTTCGCCACCACCTGGTCGATCGCGCTCTATGCCGATACGGCGACGGAAGGGCTTGATGTTCGCTGTCAGGCCGTGCTGGACCGCATCGATAAAGAGATGAGTCCCGATCGTATCGACTTCGACCTGACACGCTTTAATCTCGCGCCCGCTGGCACTTTTGTGAATCTGCCGGACTTCCTGCGCACTGTGGTGGGGCATGCGCTGGAGATCGCGGCCTTAAGCGCCGACCCGCTCAGATATCGTCAGCGTTACGGTATTCGATCCGCAGTGCTGGCGCGCCGACGCCCTGGCCACAGCCCTGATGGTGATGGGCGAAGAACGGGCGATCGAGTTTACCCGGCAACACGAAATTCCCTGTCTGCTGTGGGTGCGTGCCGAGACCTTGCATAACGGCCTTCGTGCTGTGCGCAGTCCGCGTCTGGAGGGCTGGCTATGATTTGGGAGACCCTAACGGACGATCCGACGCGGCTGGCATGGGCTTACGGCTCGGCGGCGGCGTTCGGACTGGTCTGTTTGTGGGCGGGGCTTAAAGGCCGAAAGCGCACGACAGCGACCAGCGACTATCTCGTGCTCTATGCGTCTCAAACCGGTCAGGCCGAAGAGATTGCGCGTAACAGCGCCAAAGCCTTGCTGGCGGGTGGGCGGGACGCTCAGGCGTTTTCGATCGCGCAGGTCACTGTGGCGCAGTTACAGGCGGCCAAAACGATTTTGTGCGTGATCTCGACCACCGGCGAAGGCGATGCGCCGGACGAAGGCCTGCGCTTTGCGCAAAGCCTGATGCAGGACAGACCTGATCTGTCTGGTCAGAGCGTGGCCGTGCTGGCGCTTGGCGACCGCAACTATGATCAGTTTTGTGCTTTTGGACGCCGGGTATTCGACTGGCTGGTGGTGTGCGGGGGAAAGGCTCAGTCCTTGATCGAGGTCGATGATCTGGACGCTGCAGCCCTGAAACGATGGGACGAACTGATCCATGCGCTCGGCGGCAAGGGAAATAGCGCCACCGAGGCCGGTGTGCCGTGGCGAATGGAGCAGCGCACCCGCCTCAATCCGCTCGGTGACAATCCTTTGTATCATCTGAGGTTCATGTCGGATCAGGTGCTGTCATGGCAGGCGGGTGATCTGATAGAGATTGTCACACCACAGGGGCATCGCCGTGATTATTCGGTGGCCAGCCTGCCGGAAGAGGGCCACCTCGATCTCTATGTCCGTGAGGTTATTAAAACGGATGGCAGTTATGGTGATGGTTCGGGTTTACTGATCCACGGGCTGCAAGCCGGCGACAGCCTGCCACTAAGGCTCAAGTCGCACCGCAACTTCCATGCGCCGGAAGGCGAGGGGCCGCTGTTGCTGATCGGCGCCGGTTCGGGACTGGCGGGCTTGCGCGCGCATATTCTGCAAGCCGCCAAAATAGGCCGGCCTGTCTGGCTGATCTATGGTGAGCGCCATCCGCTTCATGATGGTGCGCTGACGGAGGCCATGATGGTATGGCGCGAAGAGGGCACATTGCAGGGGCTCGACATCGCCTTCTCACGTCCGGATGAGGGCGAAGGCCGCTACGTTCAGGCGGTTGTGGCAGCGTCTGGTGCAGCCATCAAGGACTGGCTGGGCCATGAAGGCGGGCTTATGTGCTGCGGTGGTCTTGCCATGGGGCGCGAGGTCGAAAACGCGCTGGCCGGCATCATGGGGCAGGCCTGGGTTGATGATGCCAAGGTCTCGGGGCGCTACCGTCGCGATCTGTATTAGGCAAGGAAAAAGCCGCTCGCAGGTCTGGTGAGGCAAGATGCTTAGTCTGAAGCTACACTTTGCTGTCGGCTGTGCTAAGTAAACCTCTCAGGCACAAACCACGAGGCAGGGATGTTAAAGAGTTTTGTCACAGGGCTGTTGGTCTTATTCGCCATTCCAGCCATGGCGGCGGACCTGCCGCAGCTCAAGCTCAATCCTGACACCGGTCGTATGTATTCTGACGCCTCGCCGGAGGTGCGTCTGTTTGGCGTCAACTACCTCGGCGGCAGCTACCAGTATTTCGCTGTCTACAAAGGCAAGGGCGGAGATATCCAGCCGCTCAAACGCCCCCTGTTTCAGGATATCGGCGTCACCGATGTCAAGCGCGAGGTCATCGATCGCGATCTTGATGATCTGCAAAAGATGGGCGTCAACCTGATCCGCATCCATGTGCTGATGAGCGATATCGCCCTGCCGGAACGCTTTTAGGGACAGGAATGGGAAGGGACGGCGTTTACTTCCGACCGCAATATCATCGACCAGGAAGCGGCCTTTGTCGTCAATCTGCTGCGCCACACCAACGGCTATCTCGATGAGGGACGCGGCCGCGCCTATGGCGCCGAACCGGGTCTTGGCCTGATCGGCCTGATGAACGAGCCGCCTTACCGCACAGATCCGAAGGGCGCCTACAATCTGGGGCCTTACGATGAAGGCTATATCCGCGAAGGCCTGATCAACCGGCTGATATTTGCCGTGCGCGAAGGCGAAAAGGTGCCTGGCGGCGTGCCGCATCTGGTCGGCTGGAGCACCTGGGGTTGGGACAAGACCGAATCGGACAACGGCCAGGGGCCACGAAATCCGAATATTTTAGCCGCGATCCGCGGCAGCAAGGCGCAGTTCCTTGAGCACACAGGCTATACCAGCGAAGCCTACTGGAAAACCTATCCCTTTGCTGAAAATCCGTCCGCCGAACCGCAGTTTCGCATGTCCGGCATCGCCGGCCGGGCACGCTCGATGATCCCGGCAAGCGCAAGGCCGATGTGGTCTATGAATGGGATGCGCCGGGCACGCAGAAAGCCTATGTCTACCCGAACCTGTCGGCGCAGATGCGCTCCAATGGCGTGCAGGTGGCGGCGCAATTTCAATATGATATGGCGGTTGAGGCCGACAAGAACGTGGTGTGGCCGCGTCATTATCTCAACTGGCTCTATACGCCGGAGCGCACCGTCGCCTTTATGATCGCCGGTGAAACCTTCCGCGATGGCGCGTTGAAAGAGCCGTTCGCCGATAGCGATACTCATAGCTTCGGCCACACCACGACGTCGTTTTCCAGCGACGTGGCGATCTATAATGATGATGACACCCTGATGTACAGCCGCAGTATTCCGGCGGCTTTGGCGCCGAAGGTTTCCCCCGATCTCAAGCGCGTGGTGGGCGTGGGCACCTCATCGGTGGCGACCTATGATGGCAGCGGTCTTTATGAGTTGATGAAAGGTGAGGGCGGACGGATCGAACTGACGCTCAATCCTGATGTCGATGTGAAAACGCGGACCTACAAGATGGATGGCCGCAGCCTTCAGTCGACCGTGACCGGCGATCCCTCATGCTATTGCGGGCTCGATCCGAACAAGGTGGCCGATACGCGCACCCTGGCATCGCGAACGCACAGTTTCAGCCTGCAATGGCCGGGGGTGACGACGTTTCGGGTGACGCAGAAGACGGGGAATCTGGAAACCGAGATTGGCCATTTCCGCGCCGGCGATCCGGTGCCGGTGACGGCGGGTGAGGTGGTGGCCAGGAGCAAGCCGGTCAAGGCAGAGGCTACGGTTTATGTGTTTTATCCGGAATAGTCTTCCTTAACGCGCATTCGATACCCCTTGCCGTGGACCGTCTGGATAATATCGAACGGTGACTGTTCAAACAATTTGGCGCGCAGGCGGTTGACAAGCAGGTCGACGCCACGTGAAGGCATGGCAAGTTCGCCGTCCGACGTGAGGTGCACCTGGATATCCTGCCGCGTCAGGGTGTAACCGGCGCGATCGAGAAACAGCCGTATGACGCGGTATTCATTAGGCGACAGCCTGAGCACTGTGCCATCCTCATGCGTCAGCAGGCGGCGGGAGTTATCGAGTGTCCAGCCAAAAAAACGACTGAGGGCATGGCGCTCCGGTGCCTTATAGCGGCTGCGCAGGATGGTGCGGATGCGCGCCACCAGTTCGCGCGGATTGAACGGCTTGGCCATGAAATCGTCGGCGCCCAGTTCAAGGCCTATGATACGGTCAATGGCGTCGGCCCTATCGCTGACAATGATCAGCGGCGCCGGCGCCACCCAGGACTTGGTAGCCTGGGTGATCGACAGGTCGGTATCGTGTCGGTTAGGAAAATCAAGCACAGCCAGATGGAAGCGTCCGGCCGGGCTCTCATGATGGCGCTCGTTGAGATAGACGACATCGAGATCGAAACCGGCGTCGCAAAGCTCGGTCGCCGGAACCGGCTGGCCGCCACGGCCGGTCCGTATGAAAAGGATGCGTGCCTCCCCAGCGTCCACCTAGAACTGGAACCGTGTGCGCAGCGAGATCGAAGTGTTGGTATAGGCGTCGGTCTTCTCGTATGCGGCTTCTATGGCGAAATAGCTGTAGGGGTTATCAGCCGAGATACGGAAACCGGCCACAGGCCCGCCGCCTTCGATATTGCCGCCGCTGAGGGTGAAGGGATCGCCGCTGGCGAAACTGGCCACGGTATCGGCCAGCGTGGCCGAGATGTTCTGTTTATAGCCGAGCCATAGCTCTGGCTTGATCATTCCAGTCTTATAGCTGACATTGACTTGCGCGGTCGAGCTCAGGAGATGGCCCTCGCGCTCATCGATCGTCAGATCGAAATAATCACCGCCCCCCGATTCGGCGTGCTTGCTTTCATTCAGGCCGTAATAATCGATAAACACCTGCGGTGTGACCCCGAGCTTGCCGGAGGTAAGGTCGTAGGACGCCCCGGCGCCGGCGCTGGTCGAATAACCGTCCCACTTGGCGATGGCGGTGTGGCTGACCGTGGTGGTTAGCAGATTGCGCGTGGTTTTGAACTGGGCGTAGCCGGCACCGGCATGGGCCCAGCCCTTGAATGCGCCCGAGTTAAGGCGCCAGTAACCACCTAAGGTAATATCTGAAACCGAAGCGATTTCGTTACCGATGGCGAAGGTGTCTTTCGGCGATGACGAGGTCAGCGACATGTAGGCGCCGACCATCTGGTTGCCATAGACCTGACGTTCCCGGCCGCCGGCGAAGCTGAAGCCTGTTGAACTGAAGCCCGCCGTATCGCTATAGCCGCGCTTGGTGTTGAAGCCATATTCCTGGAGCCAGTACTGGCCGCCGTTATTGTCGGGGATAACGGTCAGGTTGCCGAGGGAGCGGTTGAGCGCTGAGGCGCCGACGGACAGACTGAGCAGGTTTTCACCCGAATAGTCCGGCAGGTATTGGTTATAGACCTGATCGAAACTGGCCTTGGTGGTCTGGCTAAGAAGAGCGCTGTCTGCACCGGAATCCTGCGCCACAATGGCCAGAATGGGCTTCAAAGCGTTATACTGGTTGTCGGAATAGCCGGCTTCTTCCTGAGTTTTGAGGCGGAAGTTGGCGTAAAGCTCAGTGCCGGCCGTATTGGTCTCCAGGTCGGCATGATAGAGATAAGGAATATAGCCGTCGAGCGTCGAGGTCGTCATGTTGCCGAGACTAAAGCTCGAAGCGGTCATCACTTTGAAGGTGGACGGTGTGATCAGGATCTTGTCGAGCGTCAGGTAGAGAAGGGCATCGTCATCAAAGACCGCTGCCCCACTATTGATAAGGATCGGTGTATCTGGATTGTCGACCCCAAGTGTCAGGGCCAGGGTACTGTCGGCGCCGACATGCAGACTGGATAGCAAAACTGAACTGCCGGCGGTCAGGCCTGCGCTGGCGCCTGAATCGATGTTCATGGCGATCTCGCCGGTCGAGGTCATCTTGCCGAGGAAAATGGCGTCATCGGTCAGAGTGAAGCTGCCGGTGCCAGCGCCGTAATCGATGTTGCCGTAGATATAGCCGCCGGAAGACGAGATCGAATCGTTACCCGAACCCAGAAGGATATTGCCGTAGATATAGGGCGCGGCGATGTCCTCATCGTCATCGCTGTCGGTCGCATTGTTATCGACCTGGGTGATGGTGACACCGGTGGTGTTGGCGCGGAGATCCATGGCGGTCGCAGTGCCGGTAATGGTCTCGGTCACATCGTCGCCGTCATCGTCGGTGGCGGTTATGGTGGCACTGATCGCGCCACTGTTGGTGATGGTGGAAAGGGTACCTGAAGCATCAATGATGGCTGTGGCGCTACCCGTAGAACCACTGGAGGAAGCGTAGATGCCGGAACTGGCAGAGACATTGACCGTCGACAGGCTGGCGCCGGAAGAGATGCTGAGCGCCGTGGCCTTGCCGACATTCGAGACGGTGTAAGACGTGATATTACCGTCATCATCTTCTGTGGTGGTGAGGTAGCGTGTGGTGGTGGCGCTGATGCTGCCGCCATTGATATCGAGTTCCGGTGTCGTGGCGCCATCGAGCAGCGAGACCGCCGTGGTGTCGCCTCCATAAGATGTGGAGGTCACTGAGCCTTCTATGCCGATTCCATTGGCGATGGTGGTGGCATAGCCGGTGCCGCCAATAACCAGGGCATTGGAGGTGATGCCCGGATGGACGCCATAAGCCCCAACGCTGCCGCGGATCAGCAGGCCATAGTTGACGGAGGGCGGATCTATGGCGGTTGAGGTATAGGTCAGGCCGCCCAGAGTGATGTCCTCGGTTGTTGAGCCGATGACAAGCGCTGGTGCGCTGCCATACTGTGCGAGGGCGGCCGTGCTTTGGTCACTGTCGGTTAGACCATCGCCGTCTTCGTCGGTATTGTCGTCATCTTCACTGGTTACAGACGAACCGAGTAAAACGCCGTTGGCGACATTGCTGGCAATGGTGACGAGCGGGCCTGCCTGCAACAGATTGTTGGCCGGAATCAGGTTGTCGTAGACATCCTGGCTGAGCGCCGAGGTCGAACTGTAGGCGTAGCCGGTATAGGTGCCATCGATCAGCAGGCTGCCGCCGAGATCGCCGGTGATCTTGATAGCCGAGGCATTTTCGCCAACGGCCGTGACTGAACCCGACAGATAGACGTTGCCGGTGACGCCCTTTTCCAGCGAGATGCCGGTCGAATTGTCACCGATCAGCGTCATGCTGCCGTCATAGGTGAAGGCGCCGTCTATATTGTTTTCGAAGCGGATTCCGTAAAGTCGTTGCCCTCGACATCGATCGCCGAGCCGCTGACGATATCTATATCGCCCACGAACGGGGATGTTCCGATGGAGTGGATACCGTATCGGCCTGTGCCCTCTGCCCACGGTGCTTCGACATAGCCATCTTCGGATTCGTCCAGGCTGGTGGTGTCCTCAGCCGTATAGTCGTCGGTGACCGTAATGTCGCCCGTAAAGGTGAGGGCAGCGGTGCGATCGACATAGTCGGTGATCAGGATGCCGGTCGAGCCCGAATTCGGATTCTGACATATCTATAGCGCCGGCGAAGCTCATGGTGTTGTTGCTGTCGACCGTAATGGCCGTACCGCTGGTCAGGGTGATCGTGCCATCGGAGGTAACGGTCAGATCGCCTGTCGTGCTGGTGACCAGCGGAGTTGTCGTCGACGAAGAGATGCTGGTTTCAGCGAGTGCCTGACCGGTGAAGGGGATAAGGCCTCCACCCAGAACGAGCCCAAGGGCGGTGGCGGTCAGAAGGCTGTTTTTGCGCATGTCGTCGGTTTTCCAATGGGTTCGCGTGCGGCGGGCAGGCGGGTGGCCGGAACATGGAAAATCAGGAGGGCGCCAATAAGTCGTCTATACGACAGTGTCGAAACGCTGCGACAAAACGGTAAGGATTTGGCAGCTTTGGGGCTGAAATGAGGCGCGGGGGTGGTACTAAGGTGTAATTGGCATGGCTCTGTAACATTGCCCAGATAAGGACGCGTGACTATCTAAGCTGACACAGGCAGTTATTAAGTCCTAAACCCAGGTGGTCATCTGAGCCGTTGCCAGCGCTTACCGGTCTTGCACTCGCGTAAATGGCCAGTTTCTGAAATAGCCCTGCATACAGGCCCTAAAGATGGGGTAACGGGCCGGCTTTAGCCAGGGCTTGCGCTTTGGTGGTCGTCCCTCAGAATGATGGTGTCATCAACCAACGGCGTCAGGTTAGTGGCCTGCGCCAAGCATCATCGAGAGACGACCATGAAATACTATGCCGGAATTGATGTGTCTTTGGAACGTTCAAGTGTATGCGTTGTCGATGCGGCGGGCAAAATTTGTCGCGAAGGCGAAGCGTTGAGCGATCCTGAATCCCTGGTCGCGTGGTTTGCGGCCTTCGGAGCTGAGCTCGAGCTCATCGGCCTTGAAGCCGGTCCGTTGTCGCAATGGCTCTATGCCGAGATGACGGCCAAAGGGTTATCCTGCGAACTGATCGAGACCCGGCATGTGCGCACGGCGTTTAAAATTATGCCGGTCAAGACCGACAAGAAGGATGCTCGCGGCATTGCTCAACTGATGCGGCTGGGCTGGTTCCGCCCTGTACATTGCAAATCTCAGCCGGCTCAGGAAGTCCGTGCGGTCTTGACCGCACGCAAGCTTCTGCAAACAAAGCTTCTAGACATCGAGAAAAGTCTTCGTGGTATTCTTCGGGGCTTTGGCCTGAAGGTCGGCGCCATATCAACCGGAGGATTCGAAGCTCGGATACTTGAACTTTGCGAAGGTCATGAGACGCTGACGCAGATCGCCAGGTCAATACTCGACGCCCGACAGGCCCTTCTGGAGCAGTTCAACCTTCTCCATCGAAAGGTTCTAGCTATGGCAAAGGCCGACCAGCGAACGTGTCGACTGATGACCATACCCGGCGTCGGCCCTCTAACCTCGCTGACTTTTGTATCTGCTATCGACCAAGCCGAGCGGTTCTCCTCGTCACGCGACATTGGTCCACACTTCGGACTGACCCCGCGAAAGTATCAGTCAGGAGAAACAGACTACACCGGCCGCATCTCAAAGACGGGGGATGCCAGCGTACGCACAGCTCTTTACGAGGCGGCGAACACAATCATGATCCGGCCCAGCAAAGCCATACGCCTGAAAGCGTGGGCGACAGCGATTGCCACGCGCTCGGGCCTGAAAAAGGCCAAGGTCGCCTTGGCCAGGAAGCTCGGCGTCATCATGCATGCCATGCTCCGCAATGGGCAGGACTTTGCGGCTACCCAAACAGAAAGGGCTGCCATGGCCTGACATATTACACCCTCAGGCCGCTCTACCATCCTCGGCCTGAGCCAGGTCCCTTCGCCGGGACGCGAGGATCGGTCAGACCGCATGTCCGCTCGCAGCCGAATAGGACTGCGACCTAAAGATTGGTCGGCCGAGCCTTTTTCCTACACCATCATGCAGCGCTCTCAGAGATGACTGCGGACAGAAGCACGAAGCCGGCGATCGGAAATGGCTCAAAAGGGATTGACTTTAAGTGGCCCGTTACAGAAGCGGACGCTTGAAAACCAGGGCCATGCGATCGGTCTTGCCGCGGACCTGCGGATCAAACACGATCTTCGTATGGTCATCGGCCGGATTAGCAAGAGTATTGCTATCCGCAACCAGCTCAAAGCCCGCCGCCTTGAAATCGGCCAGAACGCTCGCCTTTTCAATGCGATGCAGGCTATTTGTGGCGCTGGTTCCTGCGCCGGCTACGGTGGCGTGGTCGGTTACGATGACAAGGCCGCCCGGCTTGAGCGCCGACAGCAGGGCCTTGTCGAGCATCAGGGCATCGTGGCCCTTTTCATTGTAGGTGTCGTGGTAGACCGTGCCGATAAAGATGACATCGTAAGGCACAGCAGGCACGGGGATCTTGTCGAAATCGGCGGTGAGCAAATGCACATTGGGACGCGCGGCGGCCATGGCGTCACGCGCCGGCCCCATCTTGTAGCCATCGACCCAGCCCTGAGGATTCTGCAAATCAACCTGACCGGAGCACACCGCGGCTGACAGCAGCATTGAGGCGTAGCCCTGGCCGGCGCCCATATCGAGGACATGATCGCCCGGTTTGACGTGAGACAGTACAAAGCGTGTTTCACTCAGGCGGTGAGCATCGTTATCGCGCTGATGGGCGGGACGGTCGGTTTTGGCCAGCACCGCCTCGACACGGGTGTCGAGCGTGGCGCCTGGCGCACATTCGGGTGCGGTTTCGGCCATGGCGGCGCCGGATAAAGCGCCGAAGGACAGCGCCAGGGCGAGACAGAGGATACGCTGCGATACCATGGTATTTCTCCCGAAATTGATTATTGGCCAAAGAAAAAAGGCGCTCAGAAAGAACGCCTTTTTCACATATCTCACAAGTAAATTCTCGGTAACCTAGCACTACTTTGGCAGAAAATGAATTTTGAGGATTCCCCCGGCTGACATTGCGTAATTCATAGAGAGCCAGCTTTAAGGAGACTGGCGATGTCGGAACATTGGCGCGTAGATTTGGAAGATTGGTTGACGCCCTTCCTGGTGGCCTTGCGGCATAAGACCCGGATGCGGCTGTGCCCTGCCTATATTGCAGGCCTGATTGGCCCGGGTGACCGCAAGAGTGTCCAGCCGATGGCCGCCCGCGATGGCGAGTTTGGCTATGACCAACTCCATCATTTTGTCTCTGACGGCGTTTGGGAAAGTGGACCGCTTGAAGCCGTTCTCCTGAAGGAGGCCGACCGTCTGGTGGGGGATGATGCCGGTTATCTTGTCATCGATGACACGGCGCTGCCGAAAAAGGGCAGCCATTCGGTTGGCGTGGCGGCGCAATATGCTTCCTCGCTTGGCAAGACGTCCAACTGCCAGTCGCTTGTTTCGGTGACGCTGGCATCGCGCGAAGTGCCTGTGATGGTGGGCCTGCGCCTGTTCTTGCCCGAGAGTTGGACGAATGATGTCGCGCGGATGAACCGGGCTCGGGTCCCGCAAGAATGCCAGGTTGCCCTGACAAAGCCGGAGATCGCCATTGAGGAAATTGATCGTGTTATAGCCTCTGGGGCCCGGTTCGGGTGCGTGCTGGCCGATGCTGGCTATGGGTCAAGCGGGCCGTTCCGCGAGGCCCTGAGCAAGCGCGACCTGTTGTGGGCCGTCGGCATATCACGGCGTCAGAATGTGTATCAGGCAGACGTCGGCCTAATCTTCCCGGAAGCGGCAACCGGAAGGCGGCGCAAATACCATGTCCCTGACGATGTTGCTGTCTCTGCCGAAAAGATGTTGGCTGATGGGAAATGGAAGAAAGTAAGTTGGCGGCGCGGAACCAAAGGCAAGCTGAACTGCCAGTTTGCCGCTTGCCGCGTTCGGGTCGCAGATGGCCACAGGCATCGTATGAGCGACGGTCGTGTCCAAGCCATGCCTGGCGAGGAGGAGGTCTGGCTGGTCGGGGAAAGGCGTTCAACCGGAGAACAGAAATACTACCTGTCAAACCTGCCTGCCGACGCCCCCCTCAAGATGCTAGCCGCGGCTATCAAGGCAAGGTGGATCTGCGAACAGGCACATCAGCAACTCAAGGAAGAGCTTGGGCTTGATCACTTCGAAGGCAGGTCATGGACCGGTTTGCACCGACATTGTCTAATGGCGATGATCGCTTTTGCATTTCTCCAATCCCGCCGCCTCAAAGCAGCGGGACGAAAAAAAAAGAGTCGGGGGGCCACCGCCTCAGCCGACAATGCCCGCCATCCGCCAGGCCATTCTCGACCTCTTCATGCGACCGCCACCAAGGCGCTGTCCCCACTGTGACAAACGCCTCGCCGAGCCCGCCAAGAATAATATGCCAAAGTAGTGCTAGTGTTGTGACTCTAACGCCTGTCGCCCCCTGGCGACCTTTTCAAGAATGTCTGTAGCGGATTTGGTCCAAACGAAGGGCTTTGGATCGGCGTTGTGATGATCGAGATAGTCTTGAATTGCGCCTTCGAGTTCGGCGACACTCTTGAACACGCCGCAGCGGATGCGATCGCCTGTTATCAAGCCGAAAAAGCGTTCGACCTGATTGAGCCAGGACGCCGAAGTGGGGGTGAAATGCATGTGGAAGCGAGGATGTTTGGCCAGCCATGCTTTGACCGCCGGATGCTTATGGGTGGCATAGTTGTCGGCGATCAGGTGCAGGTCGAAGCCCTTGGGCGTGCTGCGGTCGATGAGTCGAAGGAATTTGAGCCATTCCTGGTGCCGATGACGTTTCATGCATTCGCCGATCACCCTGCCGGTGGCGACATCGAGGGCGGCGAACAGTGTCGTCGTGCCATGCCGCTTATAGTCGTGGGTCATCGTTCCCGCCCGCCCCTTCTTCATTGGCAGGCCCGGTTGGGTGCGGTCCAGCGCCTGGATCTGTGACTTCTCATCGACCGAGAACACCAGTGCCCGGTCCGGCGGATCAAGATAGAGACCGACGACGTCCGTCACCTTCTCGACGAACTGCTTGTCGTTCGACAGTTTGAACGTCTTGGTCAAATGGGGCTTGAGCCCATGCGCGCTCCAAATGCGCTGTACGCTGGTGTGGCTCAGACCCACCGCCTTGGCAAGCGTGCGCGCGCTCCATTGCGTGGCAGCCGGTGGCTTCTGTCGCAGCGTCATCTCGACCACACGCGCAATGACTTCGGCGCTCAACGGCGTCTTACGGCCAGGCCGGGTCGCGTCGCGCCCAAGCCCATCGACACCCTGCTCAAGATAACGATCGCGCCAGCGGTAGGCCGTCTTCTTGGTCTTGCCCAGCGTCCGCACAATCGACGCCAAACTCGCCGCGTCCGCCCACATCAGCACGATCCGCGCACGCCAAACAAGCTTCTGCGGCGTGTTCCGGTCCGCCACCCAACCTTCCAACCGCACCCGAGCCTCAGGCGACAGCAACAGCCTTTTGTCCATGTCCATCGACACAAACTCGCATATTTGCAAGATCAAGGGAATCCATCCGTTGATTCCGCAACACTAGAGGCCTTGCTTTACAGGCCGGGCAGCTTGAACTTGCGATCCGGCTTTTGCGTGATGATGATCGGCTGCGTGCCGACCAGAGCCTTGACGCGCTCGGCCTCTGCGGTGGCGTCAACCGGAGTCGACAGGTTGCCCAGGCTGGCATTAGTGGAGGCGGCCGTGGTGTCGTCCTTCTTTTTCCAGAACATCACCTTGTCGGCGAAGGAAGGCTCCTTGTACGCCAGATCACCAAATTGATCGTCTACCACATAGCGGGCCAGCGGGTCAGCCTTGTCGGCGCCCATGCGCGCGACGAGGGCGGTTTCACCGGCTGTGCGGTTGGTGGCGTCGCGCTGACCGAGCAGGGCCTGACGGGCGGCGCTGTCGGGTTGCAGTTCCTGCGGACGGGGCTCACCGGGTGCGGGCGGACGCAGGGCGTAATCGGGCGGCACGACGAGCGGCGCCTTGGTGACCACGCGGAATTCGTCGGGCACAACCTTATTCAGGCCGAGCGCGTTCTTGGTGGACGAGCAGCCTGACAAGGCTACACCCGCCAAAATCATCAAACCCGCCGCGATCTTAACCGACTTCATCATTTGCTCCAAATTCCCCATCCGACATTTTAACCATGCGGGACTGTGAAGTGATACTTGTTTTCTACATACCTGCCAAGCGCTTTACGCCTGACCGGCATCTTTGTCCTTGGTCGTCATGTCCGCGCGGATGAAATACCACACGAGCAGGGCCACCCCGATGCAGATGGCGCTATCGGCGACATTAAAGACCCACGGGAAGATATGCGTCCCAGAAAAGTCAAGAAAATCTACCACATAGCCCAGCCGCGCCCGATCGATGCCGTTACCCAGAGCGCCACCCATGATCAGACCGAGGCTCAAGGCGGCCAACGGGCTTTTCTGGTTGCGCAGGAAATCGACAATGACCGCGGCCATGCCGAACTGAAACAGCACCAAAAGCCACCTGCCAGGGCCTTCCGAAGTCAGAAGTCCGAAGCTGATGCCTTTGTTATGAACCATGGTGAAGGAAAAGAACGGCAAAATATTGACGTGCTGTATCTCCTCCAAGCGCAGGCCGAATAAAATCCATAGCTTGCTGGCCTGATCGAGCACCAGCACGACCAGCGCCAGAAGGATGCCTTGCAGGCCAAGCGGGCTGTAAAGAGGTGTGAAATGGGGGCGCAGTTTCTGCATCAGGTTATCCGGCATGGGTTTGGTCCCACAGGGCCACGGCCTCGGCGTCACGCACCGACAGGTCGGGGTAACGCGAATCCGTGCCAACCTCGGGCAGGATGCGCCACGATCTCTGGCACTTTTGCCCTTCGGCGAGCGCGAATTCGACCGCGATCATCGGCAGGCCTTCTAGCGTAAAGGCGTGGGCCGGCGGCGAATCGGTGGTGACACTCGCCTGTGACGTGCGGAACACTTCTGCGGCGTCAATGTCCTCGAAGGCCTCAAAGGCGGCGCCATCGGCGAGATAGACCCTGGGCGCAGCTTCGAGCGCCGAGCCGATCACCTTGTCACGGCGCTTGTCTTCGAGGGCTGCGGTGACGACCGAAAGAACCGTCTCGATCTTGGCCCAACGGTCGCCTTCGGCGACATTGTGCCAGACGTCCGGCGCGGCTTCGAGCACGCGGAACAGATTGGCCTTGTCGTTCGGGTTACGTGAAGACCAGGCTTCTTCCATGGTGAAGGTCATGATCGGCGCCAGCCACAGGGTGATGCGCTCGAACAGGATGTTCATGACGGTGCGGCAGGCGCGGCGTTTCAGCGACGAGGGCGCGTCGCAATAGAGGCTGTCCTTGCGGATATCGAAATAGAGCGCGGAAAGCGTCTGGATACAGAAATCGGCGACCGGGCGAACCACGGCGGCGAAATCATAGACCTCGTAGGCGGCGCGCACCTTGGCATCGAGCGAATAGACCTCATTGAGGATATAGCGCTCCAGCGACGGCAGGTCAGCGTAATCGACAGCTTCGGCCTCGCTGTAGCCGTTGAGTGCCCCCAGCAGGTAGCGCACGGTGTTGCGCAGCTTGCGATAGGCGTCAACCGTGGTCTGGATGATCTGCTTGCCGATGCGCAGGTCTTCGGAATAGTCGGCGAAGGCGACCCACAGGCGCAGGATTTCAACGCCGGATTCCTTGGCGATATCCTGCGGGGCCACGACATTGCCCTTGGACTTCGACATCTTCTCACCCTGTTCGTCGAGAACGAAACCGTGGGTCAGGACGGCGTTATAAGGCGCGCGGCCGCGCGTGCCGCAGGATTCCAGCAAGCTTGACTGGAACCAGCCGCGGTGCTGGTCGGAGCCTTCGAGATAAAGATCGGCGGGCCAGTGTGAGTCGGCACGGCCTTCGATGGTGAAGGCGTGGGTGCAGCCGGAATCGAACCAGACGTCGAGGATGTCGGTGACCTTCTCGTAGTCGTCCGGGTTATAGCCATTACCCAGGAAGTCGGCATCGGGTCGGGTGAACCACGCATCGGCGCCGCCATCAGCGATCATCTTGATGATGCGCTCGTTGACGGCTTCGTCCTTCAGAGGTTCGCCGGTCTTCTTGTCGACAAACATGGCCAGGGGGGTGCCCCAGTTGCGCTGGCGGCTGATCAGCCAGTCCGGGCGCGTCTCGACCATGCCGCCGATACGGTTGCGGCCCTGATCGGGATAGAACGCCGTGGCGGCGATGGCGGCCATCGCCTTGTCGCGCAGGGATTCTTGCGTTGCGCTACCGCTTCGCTGCTTGAGCGCGGCATCGCCATCCATGCGGATAAACCATTGCGGCGTGTTGCGGAAGATGACCGGGGCTTTCGAGCGCCAGGAATGCGGATAGGAGTGCTCGACCCGGCCGCGCGCCAGCAGATTGCCGGTCTCGATCAGCTTCGTCATGACCGCGCCATTGGCCTCGCCGAACTTGCCGGCCTTTTTGCCTTCGGTTTCCAGCACCTTCATACCGGCAAAGAGCGGCACGTGCGGATAGTAGGCGCCGTCGGGATCGACCGTATCGGGGATCGAATCGAGCGAGCGGCCCGATTTCAGCCAGACAAGGTAGTCGTCGGCGCCGTGGCCCGGCGCGGTATGGACAAAGCCGGTGCCAGCATCGTCGGTGACGTGATCGCCGGCCAGCATAGGCACGTCGAAGCCGTAGCCTTCATCGAGCGCGGCGAGTGGGTGCGACAGCTTGAGACCACCCAGGACGTCAGGCGGCACGTCGATAACCTGTTTCCAGGCGGTGGCGTTGGCGGCCTGCAGCACGCCTTCGGCCAGCTTTTCGGCAAGCACCAGCTTGTCGCCGGCCTTAACCCAAGGTGCGAAGCCGAGCTCTTCCTCGGTCTTCACGGCGGTCACTTCATAGACGAAGTAGGCGACCTTGGGATTGAAGCTGACCGCGCGGTTGGCGGGGATCGTCCATGGCGTCGTCGTCCAGATAACGACCGAGGCGTCTTTCAGATTGTCGAAGGCTTCGGTGGCTTCCGCCCAATCGCCGGTCTGGATCGGGAACCTGACCCAGATGGTGGGGCTGACATGCGGATGGTATTCGATCTCGGCATCGGCCAGCGCCGTGCGCTCAACCGGCGACCACATCACCGGCTTGGAACCGCGATAGAGCTGGTCCGACATCAGGAACTTGTGGAACTCAGACGTTACCTTGGCTTCGGTGGTGAAATCCATGGTGGCGTAACGGTTCTGCCATTCACCAAGCACGCCCAGGCGCTTGAATTCGTCGCGCTGGCTCTCGATCCATTTGGCGGCGTATTCGCGGCAGGCCTTGCGGAACTCGGCGGCGGGCACCTCGTCCTTCTTGCGGCCTTTGGCGCGGAATTCTTCTTCGATTTTCCATTCGATCGGCAGACCGTGGCAATCCCAGCCCGGCACATAATCGACATCATGGCCGGTCAGGAACTTCGAGCGCACGACAAAATCCTTGAGGATCTTGTTGAGGGCATGGCCTATGTGGATATTGCCGTTGGCGTAGGGCGGGCCGTCATGTAGCACGAACAGCGGCGCGCCGGCGGCCTGGCGTGCCTTGCGCACGGCGTGATAAAGATCGGCCTCATCCCACTTTTTCAGCATTTCAGGCTCAGCCTTTGGCAAGCCGGCGCGCATGGGAAATTCGGTTTCGGGCAGGAAGACGGTTTCGCGGTAATCGCGGGCCGCAGGGGCATTTTCGAATTCGGGCATGACTTTCAGGTCTTATAAAAAGATGTCGGTAATGGGGCAGGCATGTCTATTCCCAGCACAGGCGATCCTGCGCTGGGCCTCAAATTCGTATGATTTGCAAGCCTGACATCAACATGGTTCTGGCTTTAACAGAGCGTCCCAAACTTGCCTAGAGCCTTATGCCAAAAAGTGGATGCCACTTTTTGGAAAAACATAAGGCGTCACAAAGATTTACAGCCTTGAACCGATTTAACCTCATCGTTCAAGGCTATAACGCACAATAGGATAAAGTGGCTTTTTGCAAACACAAAGCCGCATTGACTTTGCCGGTGGCTCCGAACTAGCCTGCGCTCATAAAACAGCCAAGGAAGCGCCCCATGAAAGCCATCCCCGTTCTCAGTCTCGCCCTGCTGGTCCTGACCGCCGGCGCCTGTCAGGCGCAAACCCCCGCGGAATCGGGCGCCGCGCCCTTCACCGTCACCGAGGTGGCGCGCTTCGATCAGCCCTGGGCGATGGTCTTTCTGCCCGGTGGCGACGCGCTCATCACTGAAAAGGCTGGCAAGCTGAAATGGCTGTCCGGCAAGACCATCAGGGAGGTGGCCGGTGCGCCCAAGGTGCTTGAGGAAGGCCAGGGCGGTTTCGGCGATGTGGCCCTGGCGCCGGATTTCGCGCAATCGGGTATGATTTATCTGAGTTGGGTCGAAGAAGGCGAAGGCAGCCTCAGCGGCGCCGTGGTCGGTCGCGGCAAGCTGACGCTCGATGCGGCCAATCCGCGTGTTGAGGGGCTTGAGGTCATCTGGTGGCAGACCAAGGTGGAAGGCGACGGGCACTTCTCGCACCGCCTGCTGTTCTCGCCGGATGGCAAATATCTTTACGTGACCTCTGGCGAGCGGCAGAAAAAGACGCCCGCGCAGGATCTCACGGTCAATCTCGGCAAGGTGCTGCGCCTTACGCCCGATGGCAAGCCGGCGCCGGGCAATCCCTTCGCCGGCAAGGGCGGGCAGTCGGCGGAAATCTGGAGCTATGGCCACCGCAATCTGTATGGGCTCGGTTTCGATAAGGTCGGCCGTTTGTGGGAAAACGAGATGGGGCCGCAGGGCGGCGATGAGGTCAATCTGATCGCGGCGGGCAAGAATTACGGCTGGCCTATTGTTTCCAACGGTAGCGACTATGACGACACCGATATTCCGGATCATTCGACGCGGCCGGAATTCGAGGCGCCGAAGGTGTGGTGGAATCCGTCGATCTCCCCGTCTTCCATGCTGATCTATACAGGCAAAAAATTCCCGAAATGGCAGGGCGACATGTTCATCACGGCGCTTTCGGGGCAGGCCCTGATCCGTGTCCATCTCGATGGTGACAAGGCCACCAAGGGCGATCAGTGGCCGATGGAGCGCCTGCGTGAAGTCGAGCAGGGGCCTGACGGTGATATCTATCTGCTGGAGGATGGTGACGGGCGGTTGCTCAAGCTTTCGCCGAAAGCCTGATCCTGCTGGCAGATTTTGGCATCAGGCCGGTTATTCTGCTCAAAACAGGAGACCGGAATTGAGCAAGATCGATCTGAAAACGGAATATAAGTCGCTGTATAGCGCCACGTCGAAGGACTTTGCGCTGATCGAGGTGCCATCGCTGCACTATCTGATGTTCGATGGTGTGGGCGATCCCAACACCGCGCCGGCATATGCCCAGGCCATCGAGGCGCTCTATTCCTTGTCCTACACGCTCAAATTCATGAGCAAGCGCGCGTTTGACCGCGATTATGTCGTCGGGCCGCTGGAAGGTCTGTGGTGGGCCAGGGACATGAAGACCTTCGTCACGCGCGAAAAGTCAAAATGGTCATGGACCATGATGATCCTGCAACCGGACTGGATCGAAAAAGGCCACCTGTGCGCCGCGCTCAGCGAGGTGGTGATGAAAAAAGGCCTGCCGGGACTTGAAAAGGTGCGGCTGGAACGGCTGGACGAGGGTTTGAGCGCCCAGATTCTGCATGTCGGCCCTTATGATGATGAAGGGCCGGTTTTACAGCGGCTGCATGAAGAGTGGCTACCGGCACAGGGGTTGATCGAAACCGGTAAGCATCACGAAATCTATCTTAGCGATCCACGCAAGACGGCGCCGGAAAAGTTGAAAACCATCCTGCGTCAGCCGGTAAAAAAGCGTTAGAGCACTGGACTTGCCGGGAAAGGGACGGCATTTTGCCCGCAGTAGCGGCGGAGTGTTATGCGTATCAAGTGGATCAGTGGCGTGGTGGTGATGACTCTGGCGGTAGCGCTGGTCAGCCGACTGGGGAGTAACGCCGATGCGGCCATTCGTTCCCATTGCACCGCTATTGGTCTGGAACTGCGGGTTCGTGCCGCTAAGAAGGCCAAAGACATGGCGGCCTTACGCAAACGGGGCGCCGATCCCGTTGTGATGACGCAGTGGGACGTCTATATCAGCCATGTTGACGCCATGGGGCGCACACTGATCGATAATTTCAGCGAGCCTGAGCCGCCACGCCCGCGCGATACGGCTGCCATGCGACGTCTCGATCTCGACAGCCTGACCCATGCGGGCGAAGGCTGTACCGGTTAAGCTTGGAAATAGGCCCGCGCCTTGGCCGCATCGCCCTGGATGGCGATCTTCATCTCATCGAACGAATTGAACTTGGCTTCCGGACGAATGAAATCGAGCAGACGGGTCTCGACCACCTGGCCATAAACCTCTTCTCTGAAATCGAACAGATAGGTTTCGAGCAGTTCGATATCGCCGCCGACCGTCGGGCGGACGCCGATATTGCTGACGCCATTGATCACGCGGCCATCGGGCAGGGCGGTCTGGGTGACATAGATGCCGTAACGCGGGCGTAGATAATCACCCAGCGTCAGGTTGAGGGTGGGAAAATCGATAGTGCGGCCTTGCTTGGCGCCATGGATGACCTCGCCGAGATAGGCCTGCGGGCGGCCGAGAATCTCCGTCGCCAGGGACGCATCACCGGCCAGCAGCGCATCGCGCACAGCGGAAGACGACAGCTTATGGCCTTCGGCATCGGTCTGGCAGGGCAGGATGTCGGTGGTGAAGCCAAGCTGGTCGCCGAACGCCACGAGATCCTTGGCATGGCCGCCGCCGCGCTTGCCGAACTGGAAATCAAAACCGGCCGAGACGTGGCTCAGTTTGAGATAGTCACGCAGGATCAGGCGGGCGAAGTCTTCGGCAGAGAGCGATGACAGATGGGCATCGAAGGTCAGCGCAAACGCATAGTCGACCCCCAAGGCCTCGAATGCACGCAGTTGTTGCGAAAGCTGCATCAGGCGGAAGGCCTTGCCGTCCTTGTGGAAGAAGCTTTGCGGATGCGGATCGAAACAAATGACCGCCGAGGGCATGCCCTTGGTTTTTGCAGCGCGGATAGCCGATTCGATCACGTGCTGATGACCTATATGCACGCCGTCGAAACTGCCGATTGCGGCGCTGGCGCCGACGGGCAGAGGCGCATCGGCCTCAAGACTGTGGTCTGCTGCCACGCCAAGCGTGATGACCTTGATGAAGCGAGGCAGGAGAACGGTCACAGACTTATGCAGGTCTCTTAGGGGCGATAACCACAGCGGTTCCGCTCAACATGGTCTTGTTGCGCACTTTGACAAGGGTCGAGAGCGTGACATGGCCGGATTTTAAGTCGATGGCCTTGATGGTCAGTTCAACTGTCGCTTCATCGCCGGGTCTGACGGCGCGTTTGAAATCGAGCGTCTGCGAGACATAGATCGCGCCGCGGCCTGGCAGATCGGAGGCCAGGGTGGCCGATATATAGGCGCCGAGTAACATGCCGTGGGCGATGCGGCCCTTGAAGGGCGACGCGCTGGCAAAGTCCTCATCGACATGGACGGGGTTATGGTCGGTCGAGACATCAGCGAAGGCGCGGATGGCGGCGTCATCCACCATAAAGACGCGGGCGGCGGTCTGGTCGATCGATAGTTCGTCAAGATAGAAGGCGTTGGTCATGGTGTGAGGTCTAATGGATGGGACGAAGGCTGCCAAGGGCAAATCCCGGGACCTATTGATTTTGCTTCAACCGCAGCCGTGCGGGATAAAAAGGCAAGCGGCTAACGATAGAAGCGTCCCGCTTCGGCACAAATAATAGAGATTTCAGCGCTATTTTCACTATAAATGATGGTTAATATAGGATAAATCGTTGAATTTATTAAATAAAAAATGAAATCGCTCTTAACCTGATTTTATCGTCTGCAAGCTATTCTGGACCGGTCTTGAAACAAGAGCCTGCGTATTGCAAGGTTCGCTTAGAAAAAGTGGGGCGTTACATGGCCATCGATATGTCCATGCCGGTCTTGGTAGTTGATGACTATAAGACCATGCTGAGGATTATTTCCAATCTGCTTAAGCAGTTGGGATTTGAAAACGTCGAAGAAGCTTCGGATGGTACCGAGGCGCTCGATAAAATGAAAAAGAGTTCTTATGGGCTGGTCATCTCCGACTGGAACATGGAACCCATGACCGGCTATGAGCTGTTGTTGAAGGTTCGCGCAGATGATGTTCTGAAGCGCACGCCCTTCATCATGGTCACCGCCGAAAGCAAGACGGAAAACGTCATTGCGGCCAAGAAAGCTGGTGTTAACAATTACATTGTTAAGCCTTTCAATGCCGCGACTCTCAAGCAAAAGATCACCGCCGTTCTCGGCGATTTCTAAGCCTGTCCATTCGTATTAAGTAGGATTATCATGGCCCTGCCAGCATCAAAAACGCCAGAGTCTCAAGGTGATGACAGCCACGGTGCCGGCGGGTTCGAAGCCGCCATGGCCGGCGAGCTTGAGCCCAAGCTCATCAATCTGATGCAGCAATCCGAGGCGCTCGTCGCCCTGATGCGCGGCTTCTTCCAGCAGCTCGATAAGCGCCGCTCGGACGAATTCAGCATCATCGCCGGTTACATCGCCAAGGCGAAGGAAGAAATCCGTGACATGCGTCCGCATGATATTTCGCAGGAACGCATTCCGACCGCCGGCGCGGAACTTGAAGCCATTACCCGCGATACCGAAAACGCTACCCACAATATCATGAACTGCGCTGAGGCGATGATGGGCTTTTCCATCAAGGACTTTGGCGACGATCCGAAGGCTTACAAGGCCGCGGTCGATGATGAGGTCATGAAGATTTTTGAGGCCTGCTCGTTCCAGGACATCACCGGCCAGCGCGTGTCGAAGGTCGTCAATGTTTTGAAGCAGATCGAAGAGCGCGTTGGTCGTTTGGCCAACACTCTGGGAATCGAAGACGGTTCGCCCCGTGAAATGACGGCTGAAGAGAAGCGGGCCCACGATCTGTTGCTCAACGGTCCCGCCATTGGCGGTCCGGAAACCAAGCAGGACGCCATCGACGCCATGTTTGATGAGGCGCCGGCCTTTGAAGCCCCGATCAAGGCCGATGCCCTGGCCGACAAGGCACCTGCTCCGGCACCTGTTGCCAAGGCGCCTGAACCCGCTCCGACGCCTAAGCCAGCCCCGGCGCCCGCACCGGTCGCTAAAGCGCCTGAACCCGCACCGGCTCCCAAGCCGGCCCTCGCTCCAGCCCCGGCCCCTGCGCCCCAGGAAGCCGCCGGCAACTCGCAGGACGATATCGACTCGATGTTCGATATCCCCGAAGAGGATATGGGTAAGACCAATTCGCAGGACGATATCGACGCCCTGTTCGACTAAGCATAAGCAGCAAAGACATTTCGAACCTCATCAAGAAGGTAGAATGCTAAAGATTGCGATGGTGAAGAAGCGCGGTGGCCAGTGTGGCTGCCGCGTTTTTTCGTTCCACGTGCCAAGCTTTTTTGCTTAAGTTGTCCTTATGACAGAGACGTATATCGTGCGGCCGATAAGGCCGGAAGATTATCCATCCTGGCGGCCGCTATGGGATGCCTACAACGCCTTCTATGGCCGCAAGGATGCCACCGCCTTGGCGGAAAGCGTGACGCAGACAACATGGGCGCGTTTCTTCGATGCGGCCGAGCCGGTTCATGCGCTGGTCTGCCTCAGTGGTTCTGAAATGGTCGGGCTGGCGCATTACCTGTTTCATCGCTCGACCTCGGCGATCGAGCCAAGCTGTTACCTGCAAGACCTGTTTACGGTGCCGGCACGGCGCGGACAGGGCGTAGCCCGCCGGTTGATCTCAGCCGTCAGCGAGGCGGCGCAGGCGGCCGGTACGGCGCGCCTCTACTGGCACACCCATATGAACAACCGGACGGCGCAGAAGCTATATGACAAGGTCGCTGAGCGTTCTGGCTTTATTGTCTATCGCAAGACGTCGTGACTATCTCCAGCGCAGGGCGTCAGAGACGTATTTGGCATTGGCCATCTGGGTATCGAGCACGGCCTTGAGCAACAGCGGATCAAGCACGCCTTGGGCATTGGTGGCCTCAAGCGCATGGATGCCCGCGGCGATGAAGACGAGGTCGAGGCCCTGGCCATTGGCGCCCAGAACATCTGTCGGCAGGCCATCGCCGATCGCGACAATGCGCGCCTTGTCGTGCGTCTTGCCGGTGATTTTTTCCAGGGACTGATAGCAAAGCTCATAGATGGGCGCATAGGGCTTGCCGGCCATAATCACCGGGCCGCCAAGAGACGCATAAAGATCAGCCAGCGAGCCCGCGCACATGATGATCTTGTCACCGCGCTGCACCACCTTGTCCGGATTGGCGCAGATCATCACGATTTTGCGCTGGGCGGCGAGGGTGAAGGCGTGCTGATACTGGTCGAGCGTATCGTTCTCGTCGTCGAACGGCCCGGTGCAGGAGATAAAGGTCGCCGTTTGGGGTGTGCCTGACAGGTCGATCTCAATGCTTTCATATATAACGCTGTCACGCTCGGGACCAACCTTCCAGGCGGAGCCTTGCGGTGCGAATTTCTTGAGATATTCGCGGGTGGCGTCGCCGGAGGAAATGACGTCGGAGAAGGCATCATCCATGATGCCGAGGCTGGCCAATTGTTTGATCAGGCTTTCGCGCGGACGTGGCGAATTGGAGATCAGGATGACCGGGCCACGTTCGGCCTTGAACTTGCGCAGGGCCTCGTAAGCAGGCGGGAAGTGCTGACGGCCATTGTGAAGGACGCCCCAGATATCGCAGAAGACGGCGTCGTAATGTTCGGCAATGTCAAAAATACCGTTCAGCAGTTCAGGATGGCTCATCAGACTCACATAGGTTACGCGGCGGTTCGGCCTTCCTTATCGGCTGCGTGTGACGAGGGAAAGGCAGAAAGTCAGTGTGAGCGAATTAAAGCCTATCAGGCCCGGCGGCGGCCTTGCTGCGGCATGGTCGATTTGACGAAGCCTGCGGGCGGATCGGTTTCGGCCAGAACCTGTTCCTTGATGGCGCGCGGTTCGCCGAACAGATGACCCTGCGCATAGCCGATCTCGATGTCGAGAATATCGACGACCTGACGCTCGTTCTCGACCTTTTCAGCGATAACCTCGATGCCATAGCGCGCCAGCAGGCCGGCATAGTCACCGGCGTGGATGTCCTTGAGGAACTTGAGCGTCGGCTTGCCTTCGACGTCCAGCAGTTGTTCGAGCAGCAGATTAGCGCCAACCTTAACGTAGCGCACGTCAGAACGGTGCAGATCCTGCAGGTCGAAATCGATGGTTGTCACTTTGTCGATCGAGAAGCGGAAGCCGAGATCGGCCAGCTTGGCCATGTTACGCGCCTCAACCGAAGCGCGGGTGGCAAAGGCGTCCTGACCCAGTTCAAAAATCAATGATCCGGCGAGATCACGGTTTTCGTTGAGGAATTCCAGGAACTGCGGGAAGAAGGTCTCGTCACGCAGGCTCGTCAGGGATATATTGCAGAAGATGCCGATGCGGCGGTCCTGCTTGGCGAGACGACGCACGATCTGCACGCACCGGAACAGCAACAGGTTGTCGATGCTCGGCACCAGACCTTCGGCGTCGGCCACGGTCAGGTATTCGGCGGGCATCAAGACACGGCCGGTGACATCGCGCAGGCGCGAAAACGATTCATAGAAGATGGTCTTGCGCTGGGGCAGCGAGACAACCGGCTGGAGATAGAGATCGACCCGGTTTTGCGTCAGGGCTTCGCGGATGGTCTCGATCAGCGCCAGAGCCTGCGCTTCTTTGTGGTTCATAGCGGGCGAGCCGCGCAGCGGCACTACAACAGGGCCGGATTTCCACTCGTTCATGCGGTCTTCGATGCTCTCACCGAGCTTCATGACCAGATCTTCCAGCATCTTGACTTCCGAGGTCAGTTCCTCGGACCGTGAGGTGCGCTGGTTCTGCACGCGATCGGCCAGTTCGATCATGTCTTTTTGCGTGGAATTGATAGCATCGACCATCAGGCGGTGGGCATCACGCACGTTTTCGACATCGCGGATAATGCGGCGTTCGGCCATCTGCTGCGAGGCATAGGCGTGAAAAGCAAGGCAGCAGCCCAGCGTGCCGGCGAGGGCCGCAATCGCCGTGCCGCCATCCGAACCGCCACGGAAGATCATCGCGGCGACGCTCGCGCTGATCAGAATGTAGGTTACGACAAGGATGGCCGGAACAAATTTGCCCATTGGAGGTCCCAGATACGCCAAAAGCGGCACGCAGAATCACACATTGACTATGGAATGATTCAGGAGGCCCGGAAAGGGGTTGTTAACACTTGTAAACAGATATTAACGTGGTGTTCTAAATGACGCCGTCTGTATTCCGGCGGAACGGACCGGAATAGTGTTGGTCGGACGTCCGGCGGCGATCGGGGCCGAAATAGGTCTTGCACCGGATGTAGGGGCGCGGCCGCATGATGACCGAATCGAGCCGTCCGAGCAAGGCGCGGGCTGTCAGCGGTTTGACCACGAACTCATTGACGCCGGCATCACGGGCCTGAATGACGCGCGATCGCTCCGAATGGCCGGTGATCATGACCACGGGCAGGTAGGGGTTCATCGAATTGGGGGCGTTGCGTAGTAACTTGGTGAACTCGACGCCATCAATCGGGTCCATGTTGAAATCGACCAGGGCAATATCGGCTGGAAACTGACGCAGCATGTCGAGTCCTTCGGCGCCATCGCGGGCCTCGCGGACATTACGGATGCCGGTGCCTTTCAGGATGGCGGCCACGATGGACCGCATATGCTGATTATCCTCAATCAGCAGAATTTTCAGACTACTGTAGTCAGCCATTGTTCAAATGCAGTTTGAATAGATGCGAGCCTTACGCCCGGGTTGTTATGGCGAACGCATAGAGCCGTTATGCGAAATGTCCAAATCTTTTCAAAGCGAACCTTGATATTTCGGGTATATTTCCGATAGAGCGGATATTAGGCAACACCGATGTAGAAATATCGCTAAACGCTTGTGACCATGAAGCTGGGGTCCATATGGAAATCGCCCCATTTGAGTCGCCAGCACAGGTGCGGGCCGGTGGCGCGGCCTTTGGCGCCGACGAGCCCGATCAATTGCCCTTGCACGACTCGGTCGCCCTTCTGCACCAGCACATTCGACTGATGCAGGTACATCGAGATGACGCCCTGGCCATGGTCGATAAAGGTCAGGCCACCTTCGTAAAACAGATCCGGCTCGGCCAGCACCACCAATCCGCCTTGCGGCGCATAGATAGGCGTGCCGATGGGAGCGGCCATGTCGAAGCCATAATGCGGGCTTTTCGGTACGCCATTGAGCACACGCTGATTGCCGAACTGGCCAGAAACCAAGAAGTTTTTGAGCGGATAGATAAAGCCGCCCTTGAAGGTGTCATCGGTGTAGCGGCTGGCGAAGGCTTCGGCCTTAAGGGCTGAATCGCGCTTGATGCGCTCCAGCACCTCAGGGGCTGTGGGCGTGACCGTTTCCGGGGGCAGGCCATCGACGCGCTGCACATCATAAAGTCGCGGGGTGAAAGTAAGGTCGAAACTGTCACTGCCGGCGGGTGTGCGTATCTCGATACGGTAGGGCGATACACCGTCGCGGTCGATGCCGATATAGAACCAGCCTTCCGGCGAGGTATGGCCGCGTAAGGTCCCGTTCAGCCACAGGTCGGCGTCAGGAGTTGCCTGACCCACAGCATAGCCGCTTTGCTCGAAACGGCCGCGCAGACGAAAGGGCAGGTCAGCCGAAAAGGCCGGCCGCGCCAGCAGCTCAAGCGCCGCGCCGGCGCTCAAACTCAGCACGGAACGGCGGTTCAGCCCTTTGGATATCACGGGTTCCGTCTTTTCCAGGCCTGGGTCGCTTCTTCCGGACCGGCATAGGCTTCCTGCGTGCGCGGGTCCCAGTATTTCAGCGCTTCGAGCGGGATCTGCTTGCCGGAAACGGCGCAGATCACGAACTTGCCGGGGCGCATAAGCGTGTAGTCGCCATCGCCGTAATGGACAATGGCCTGGCCGGGCAAGGGAGAGGGCGTGTGCATATTCATGCTGGCAACATAATCCTATGATGCGGGGCGATCAAGACTGGCGTTCAAAAAGCTGTAGCCATATATTAATTTCATCTCTTCAAGTTGCGGGGCTGGGAAATGAACGTGCGAACGTGGCGTTTGATGGGAGCGATTGTGTTGAGTATCGGCGGATTTTCATCCGCACCTGCACAGCCGCAGAAATTGATGCATGTTTTACCGCTCTGCCAGCCAGCCTCGGTTCTGGATGCGGGTTGCTTCGCGCCGGTTGATTTTGATGCACAAACGGCCTCCGTCCACCTGGGAGATAAAAGCCTGACCTATTGGTTAGATGGCACAATGCTGCGTATTGCCGCACGAAGCCTTGACGGCAATCCACCCGACTTATGTTGTACTTTTCAGGATCAGATGTTGCCCTTGCAGGGAGAGCCTCAAGGGCTTTGGGGCCTACAATATGATTTGCCTTTTATCAATGAAAGTATCGTTGATATTTCTTTGTTGGTCGAAGGCACGCAAACGGAAAAAACGGTTTATCGCGGTATCAAGGCGCCTATTGCAGTCCGTGTCGACAGTCTGAAAGGCAGGGTCGACACTGTTGAGATCGACAGCGTGCACCTCGGACAAAAGCGTGGTCTGACCATCTATACGCCACCACAATCATCGCCGGTCGACGGATATCCGGTGATCTATATGGCGGATAACGCCGTCGAGTCCTTTGCGCCTATGGTTGAGAAACTCATTCTGGATGATGTCATTCGTCCGGTATTGCTGGTTGGCATTGATAATGGCGGTGAAGCGCGCGGTCGTGAATATTTGCCTGGCTCGCGCTCTGACCCTCAAGCCTATGGACGTCATGAGGCCTTTGTACTTGAAGAGGTCATGTCGTTGGCAGAAAAGAAGTTTCACGCTGCTCATAGGCCTTCTGCTCGCATGACCTATGGTTTTTCAAACGGCGGAGCCTGGGCTTTGGCCTTTGGCACAAAGCATTATGATCTGTTCGGTCATGTCAGTGCTTTCGCCGTCGCGGGAAGACCCGATGCGACTTATGATTTTGCGGGCGCTAAGGGCCAAGCGCTTTATCTTGGCGCGGGTGCCTATGATTATTTCAATGCCCAAACAGCGGCTTTTTGTAAAAAGGCGCGAGAGGCGGGCCTTGTTTGCCACTATCTGACGATTTACGCAGGACATGACTCGTCCATGTGGGAGCAAGGCCTTATAAGTGCCCTTAAAGGTGCATTCCCGGCATAGACAAAACTAGAATAGGCTGCCTTGGTCCGGTGACGGCGGTTTTGGCTTGGCAGCGGCAGGTTTTAGTGCTGGCTGGGGTTTCGGCCCTTCTGATCGGGTGGCCACGGGCGGCGGGCCATCACCATGGGCGATGACGCCAAGGGTTTCGTGGTTCTTGAAGGTCAGAACCAGCGCATCGCCCGATGCGATGCCGGTGGGAGAGACGACCAGCGCCCCATCGGCGCGGTTGACGCGGGCGAAGCCAGTATTGAGCGGACGATCCGGATCGAGGCTGACGCGCAGTTGCTCCAGTCGCTTCAACTGCTCGCTACGCTGGGAAAGGGTGCGCGTCATCGCCTCGCCAAGACGTTTGGCAAGCTCGGGCAGGCGTTCGCCGCTGCGCGTGACGGTGCGCGTCAGCGCGGCGTCCATACGCGTGGTCAGGCTCGGCAGGCGCGCGTGGCTTTCTGCCAGGGTAACACGGCGCGCCATGGCCAGATCGAGGCGGTGGGCCAGTTGGGCCAGTTGCGTGTGTTTTAGCTGACGTGGACGCTCCAGCAGACCGGGCGAAAAGCGGCCGGAGACGCGGACATAGGCGGTCTGGTGCAGGTTGAGGTTTTGCAGCAGGCCGCCGCCAAGACGGTGCGCTACATAATCCAGCCGTTGCTGGGCAGAGTCGATCAGGTCGAGCGGCTTGGGCAGGGCGCGCGCCAGCATGGTCAGACGTTCGCGGCGGGTCTCTAACAGACGCGCCATGGTGCCCTGACGGCGGCGTTCGAGATCGGCGGTGAAGGCGCGCAATTCGCCCAGCACCGGCGTGGCCATTTCAGCGGCGCCGGTGGGGGTGGGGGCGCGGCGGTCGCTGACATAGTCGATCAGGGTGGTGTCGGTTTCGTGCCCGACGGCCGAAATGATTGGGATGGTGCAGGCATGGACGGCGCGGGCGAGGTCTTCATTGTTGAAGGCCCACAGATCTTCGACCGAACCGCCGCCGCGCGCCACGATGATGACATCGGGACGCGGAATAGCGGGATCGGTGTGAAAACCACGCAGGGCATGGATCACCTGAGGCGCGGCGGTATCGCCCTGCACTACGACCGGCCAGACGATAACGCGGCAGGGCCAGCGGTCGCGAATACGATGCAGGATATCTCGGATGACCGCGCCGGTGGGCGAGGTGATGACGCCGATGGTTCTTGGCGCGTAGGGGAGGGCTTTTTTAAGTGCCGGATCGAAGAGGCCTTCGGCGTGGAGCTTTTTCTTGATGCGATCGAGCTGGGCCAGCAAGGCGCCGACGCCGGCGACCTCCATGGCGTCGATGACGATCTGGTATTTCGATGACGCCGGAAACGTGGTGATCTTGCCGGTGACGATTACCTCAAGACCGTGCTCCGGCTGGGCTTGCAGGCGGCTGACATTGCCCTTCCAGATAACGCCGTCGATGGCGGCCTTGTCGTCCTTGATGGTCAGGTAGACATGGCCCGAAGCGTGGCGCGTCACCTTGGACACCTCGCCGCGCAGGCGGACGTGATCATAGGTGGTTTCAAGCGTACGTTTGAGCGCGCCGGCTAGTTCGGACACCGAATAGGCGGCGGCGTTACTTTGAGGGTTGGTTGATTTGGGGGGAAGCAGATCGTCGGCCATGTCTCAGTTTAGCGAAATTTGCGTCTGCGGCCAGCCTTCATGCCAAAACAGGGGGGGAAACTTATTTTTCCGTGATCGTTAGGCTTTCCTTAGCGCCCTCAACTTAGGGTGAGCCTTTTAGTGCCCGTGTAGAACAGAACCGATGCGCCAGCTTATGCCATCCTCGGACCTGGAAGTCAGCCGCCACGCTGCCTTTCATCAGCCGGAAAGCCTCGAAGCCGAACCGGATTCCGGCTTTGGTCATCTTGTCACGCTGGCCGCTGATATCTTCGAGGCGCCGATCGCCCTGATTTCGCTTGCCGAAGGGGATACACATACCTTTATCGCCTCGGTCGGCCTGGATATGACCTCGGTGCCGGCCAAGGTTTCCTTCTGCGATCACGTGTTGAAGCACGGCGATGTGATGGTTATCCCTGACGCGACGTCTGATGCGCGCTTTATGGCCAATCCGTTTGTGACGCGGACGCCGCACATACGTTTTTATGCCGGCGCTCCCTTGCGCCACGAAGGCGCCCTGATCGGCACATTCAGTATTATTGACACGCAACCACGTGATGATTTTGACGCCATAAAGATTGGCCGCCTGCGCAAACTGGCTGATACCGTGGCGGCTATGCTGGCGATGCGCAAAGGGGCGGCGATCCGCAAGGCCACGATCCGGAAGCTTCAGGAAACCCAGCGCAAGCTCGAACTGATGGAAGAGGTGGCCGGGGTCGGTTACTGGCATATCAATGCCAGGAGCGGAGCCTGTTTCTGGTCGCGCGGTGTCTACGCCATTCATGGCCTGAAATCGGGTCAGTTATCAGCCGCAGCTTGAAACCTCGATCGCGCTGTTCCACTCCGAAGATCGTGAGGCGGTCGAGCGTTGCGTTCGCCAAGCCATGACAAGCGGGGAGGATTTCACCTTCCAGAATCGCCTGATCCGCGCTGATGGCGAAGAGCGCATTGTCTATTCCAAAGGCGGCGTCGAGATGGACGAAAAGGGCGCGCCTGAGTTCATTTTCGGCATCCTCCAGGACGTCACCGAGCAGGTGCATTTGCAGGAAACCCTGCTTGCCGCCAAGGAAAATGCGGAGGCCTTCGTCCTGGCTAAATCGGACTTCCTGTCGAATATGAGCCATGAAATCCGCACGCCGCTGACAACGATCCTCGGCTACGCCACCCTGCTCAATGGCGTGCCGGAAATGCCAAGCGACGCCAGACACTATATCGGCCGCATCAATAAGGCCGGCGAGGCGCTGCTCAGCCTGATCACCGATATTCTAGACTTCTCGAAGCTGGAGGCCGGGCAGGTCAAGCTGACGCCGCAGCCAACGGATCTGCGCAGCCTGGCCTCGGATATCATCGACCAGTTCGCCGTGCTGGGTGAAACCCGCAACATCACCCTGAAGTCTCGCCTATGACGCACGCACGCCGGACTGGCTGATGCTCGATGAGGTGCGCCTGCGTCAGGTGCTGTACAATCTGATCGGTAACGCCTGTAAATTCACCCATGACGGCGCCGTCACCCTGTCGGTGGAGATGGATAAGACGGGCCGGTTGCGTGTCGAGGTCCGGGACAGCGGGCCCGGTATTGCGGCCGATCAGCAGGCACGTCTTTTCACGCGCTTCAACCAGATCGACAACAGCATCAACCGCAAGCACGGTGGTTCGGGGCTTGGCCTGTCGATCTGCTACGAAATCTGCAAACTGATGCAGGGCGAGATCGGTGTAACATCGGTTCTGGGCGAGGGCTCGTGCTTCTGGTTCGAGATTCCGGTCGCCATTGCCAAAGCGCCCAAAGCGGTTACGGCCGCGCTCGATCTCAAGCCGTTTTTCCTTGAAGACCGCAAGGTGCTGATCGTCGATGATCATCCGATCAACCGCGAACTGATCCGTCTGTTGCTCACCGATTCAGGCCTGGAGCTTCATGAGGTTGGCGATGGCGAGGCAGCGCTTGAAATCTGCGAAACCATCAAGTTCGACCTGATCTTCATGGATATCCAGATGCCGGTGCTCGACGGTATTGCCGCCACTCGCTGTCTGCGTGAACAGGGTGGCCTCAACGCGGAAACCGCCATTGTGGCGCTAAGCGCCGCCGCCCAGACCAAGCTTTCAGACGATACACGCGGGCAGGGCTTTACCCATGTGCTGAGCAAGCCGATCGATATGCCGCAGTTTTTCGCCATTCTGCGCGATTGTCTCGAAGGCACGTTTATCTCACACCGGCTGGCGGGCTAATTTCAGTTTTTATGGTTTTTCTCCTTGACCGGAACCCGCCTCTGAGGGAAGCGAAAGCATGAACATTCTGCTGATCGGTTCGGGCGGCCGCGAACACGCCCTCGCTTGGAAAATCGTGCAATCACCGCTTTGCGACAAGCTGGTCATCGCGCCGGGCAATCCGGGCATGGCGGCTTTAGGCGCCAAAGACATAGAGTGCCATAATATCAAGGCGACGGACGTGGCGGGCCTGGTCGGTCTGGCGCGGGACATCAAGGCTGATCTGGTCGTGGTCGGTCCCGAAAACGCCCTGGCGGAAGGTTTGGCCGATGCCCTGGCCGTGGTCAATATTCCTTGTTTCGGTCCGAAGAAACAGGCGGCGCAGCTTGAGGCCTCGAAGGCCTTCACCAAGGATTTCTGCAAGCGTCACAATATCCCCACCTCAGCGTCGGAAACCTTCGATAACGTCGCTGAGGCGCGCGAATTCCTCAAAACCTACAGCCCGCCCTATGTCATCAAGGCCGATGGTCTGGCCGCCGGCAAGGGCGTTGCGATCTCGCCGGATTATCAGGACGCCGTGGCCGAGATCGAGGCCATGCTGGGTGGCCGTTATGGTCCGGCCAGCTCGAACATCGTGATCGAAGAATTCATGACCGGCGAGGAGGCTTCGGTCTTCGCTATCTGTGACGGCGAAACGGCTATGCTGTTCGGCTGGGCGCAGGATCACAAACGCGCTTTCGATGGCGATACCGGCCCCAATACCGGCGGTATGGGCACCTATTCGCCGGCGCCTATCGTCACGCCCGATCTGTTGCGCATTACCCAGGATGAGGTGCTCAACCCGACCATGGCGGGCATGAAAGCCGAAGGCAACGCCTATACGGGCGTGCTCTATGCCGGCCTGATGATCGAAAACGGCCGCCCGCGTCTGGTGGAATACAATGCCCGCTTCGGCGATCCGGAATGTCAGGTGCTGATGCTGCGCCTTAAAAGCGACATCGTGCCCTATCTTCTGGCGGCGGCCAAGGGCGGCCTCAAAAACATGCCGGCGCCGGAATGGCATGACGAACCGGCGGTCTGTGTGGTCTATGCCGCCAAGGGCTATCCCGACAGCCCCTTGACGGGGTCGATCATCCGTGGCGCCGAGCAGGATTTCGGCAGCGATGTCACCGTGTTCCACGCCGGCACCAGCCGCGCCGAGGACGGTTCTTTGCGCGCGGCCGGCGGGCGCGTGCTGAACATCTGCGCGCGCGGCAAGACCTTGCAGGACGCGCGAGACAAGGCCTACGCCGCGATCGGCAAGATCGACTGGCCGGGCGGCTTTTATCGCACCGATATCGCCTGGAGAGCGCTTTAGGCTTTTAGCCGAGATATTAGGGGGGGAGAATGAGCCGACTGATTATCAAACCGCGCAAGACTACGCAATATGGTATGCTGATGATTGGCAGTGTCCTACCGGTCATGACAATCGGTCTTGGTCTGCTTCCTGTATTCGAGCGCGGTATAGTGGCGTTTGGTAGCCTGCCAGATATTGGCGAGACCTTGCTGTCATTGGCTGGAATGACAACTATGGGGGCTTTCTTATGGCTCTATTTTGAAACCTGCCGTTACATAGTCGAGAACGGATATCTCTCTGAGAAGAAGTTCGGCCTCACGCTTTGGAAAATTCATAGCGAGCAAGCTGAGATCGAGTAAATTCAAGACAGCGGGTTTACGCATTGGATCGTTCGTAACTGCCAAACCCACAAACGCATTGGCAAAATCTATTGTGGGCAGTTTTATCCTGAAGACTTACAGCAGTTGCTCGACACACTCTTCCCGGATGCGATGCGGGAAGAGTAATTATCCCTCAATCATATAGGTAAAGGGCTTGCCGCGGGATTCGGGTTCCCAGCCGGCCTCCATGGCCTTGCCGATCTGAATGGCCACGTCCTGCTTATTGACCTTCGGGCGCTGGGCATGGCGGCTGGGCTTCGGGAACGGATATTCGAGCAGCAGCACCTTTTGCGGGTTTTCCTCGTGCTGCACCGAGATGCACAATCCCTTGGCGCCATCCACTGTGGCCCACTGCGGTTCACGGTGGATATGCCAGCGGTACGCGACGCCGTCGACCTTCGCGACGTCTTCCATGGCTCGTTTCGCCTTAGCGACCATTATTTACTCTTTTGAATCAGGGCTTCGAGGATCGGTTTGATCCCATGGCGGCTTGTCTACATCATAGACGGCAAAACCGCCATCCCAATGACGTCAGGCTACACGTGTCGCTTAAGCAGTTACGGGTAAAACTCATGACAACTATTCTTTGCTAGCGGGGATGAGGGCTTTCAGGATGGGTTCGACCCAGGCCTGCTTCTTGAAATCATAGACGATGAAGTCGCTGGAAAACTGCCAGTAGGCATAGGCGAAACCACGACTTTCCGCGGCGCGCGCTACGGTCGAGGTCCACAGAACGCGGTCCTTCATGGCCGCCTTGTCATAGGCGCCGAATTCACCAAGCAGTATCGGGCGATCGTTTGCGACCGACCAGGCTTTCACGGCGTCGAAATCCTTGCCGACCTGAGCGATCTGCTCGGGCGTACCGAACAGCACATCCTTGAGCGCGGTGATTTCCGGCGGTGCCCAGCTAGCACCCTGATGGGTGAAGTTGAATGGATCGTAATAGTGGAAGGTGGCGATGATATGCCGGTCGTCCTGCGGCAGCTTGAGCAGTTCCAGATCGTTGCGGCTGTTCCAGTGCGTTGGCCCGATGATCACGTTACGCTTTGGATTGCTGGCGCGGACGATGCTCAAGACCTGAGGGAACAGGGCATTCCAGGTATCGGCGTCGAGTTTATCGTGCGGTTCATTGAGCAGTTCGAAAATGACCGTATTGGGCTCGTCGGCATAGCGCGTCGCCAGTTGCGACCAGACGTTTTTCAGCGTTGTGGCGCAGACCGCGGCGTCCTTTGAACAGTCGGTGAAGTCGTGCTCATCGAGGATGACGGTGAGATTGTATTTCTTGCCCATCTCAACCACCCAGTCGAGTTTGGTCATCCATTTCGGATCGATCTTGCCGTCCGCGCCGATGTGGCTGAAGGTGAAGAGCACTACGCGGATCGTACCGAAACCGGCATCGTGCATTGCCTTGAAATGTTCTTCTTTGTAATTGCCTTGGCCACCGTCCTGCCAGTAGGGATCATAACCGATAATGTTGACGCCGGGGCCCATTTTCGCCACCTGTTCGGCGGCCGAAATCTCAACAAAGGGCTTGGGGCGTTCAGCGTGAGCGGCTGAGGCCAGGCCTAAAGGGCCGGCCATCAGGGCAAGCGCCAGCCGGAGGCCCGTCATAGGTTTTAACATATATCGTCTCCCTCATTTATCGTTGTTATGAGGGGAAGGTAGTCCGCGAGGTTTACCGAGTTAAACCCTGCGCGCCACTTCTGACAGCGTTGTCGAGAAACGCCAGCAGGCCGGCTTCATTGTCGAATTTGGCGCGGATCGGCAGGCAGGCGATTCGGCTGCGCCAGGCAGGATCAAGCTTGATCCAGTCCTTTTGCGTGGTGATGAGCCGGGCGCCCAAGGCTTCGGCCTCAGCCATCAGCCTGGTCAGATCGGCGGGGGTAAGGGACGCATGGTCGGGGAAGCCGCGAAAGCCCGCGATATCATAGCCTTCGCTCTGCAGGGTAGCCTCAAACTTCCAGGGCTTGGCGATGCCGGCAAAGCCAAAGACCGGTGCGGGGATCGCTGGTGCATGGGCTTGCAGGCGGGCGACGAAGACCGGTTTGTCGCCGAGCAGAGCGATCATATCCGGATCGGGCTGGGCGTCATCGTCCGGCATCCACAGCACGCAGAGGTCAGCACGCTCAAGGCCTTGCGCCAGCGGTTCACGCATCGGGCCATAGGGGCAGACGCCATTATCGCCGAAAGGCCAGGCGCCGTTGCGCGTATCACCATCGATGATCAGAATATGCAGGTCCTTGGCGATTTTCAGGTTCTGGTGAGCGTCATCGACCACGGCGATGATCGGCTTCGGTGTCTTGCGCACCTTTTCAATAAGACGCAAACCAGCGGCGCGGTCATGGGCGATGACGAAGGGATGATCCTGCGCCAGCATCAGGGGTTCATCACCGACGTCTGCTGCGCTATGGAGCGTGGGATCGACCCTGATCGGCCCGGCCAGCGTGCCGCCGTGACCGCGCGACAGACCGTAAGCCTTAGGCGTCAGCAGGCTGAGAATCTCGCCGGCGATCGGCGTCTTGCCCGATCCACCGAGCGTCACATTTCCGATGCTGATAACGAACAGCTTTGAACGGAAGGGCTTGGCCGTGGCGCTTTTGATCCTATTGATCGCGAGCCATACCAAGGACAGAGGCCACAGGAGAAAGCGCCACCACGGTGCGCCAGCGGCGTTTTTCTTATACCACCAGTCCGGCGTTTTGATCGTCATGGCGTGCGTTCGGGTAACAAAGGCGACAGCGCCGCCCAGACAGTATCAAGCGTATTGGCTTCGCGCTTGCTGACGATATGCGCCTTTTCGTTGGCGGTCCGCACCACTTCCGGGTGCTGGCGCAACTGGCTGAGCAGGAAGCCGAGTTCGCTCGGTCCCTGAACGCGGAAGCCCGCATCATCATCGAGCAGGTCGGCATAGATGCCGCTCCAGTTGCTGATGTCCGGTCCGGTGATGACCGCCTTACCGAGCCGCGCGGCTTCGAGCGGATTGTGGCCGCCAATGTTTTCCAGAAAGCTGCCGCCCATGATGGTGATGCCGGCGAGGCTGAAAAAGACGCCCAGTTCGCCCAGCGTATCGGCGAGGTAAACGTGGGTCTTGGCGGTGATCTTTTCAGCCTTCGAGCGCTGCGCCACTTTCAATCCCATGGCTTCGAGATCGAGCCTGATCTCGGCGGCGCGGATGGGATGGCGCGGAACCAGAATCAGCAGGTCGCCGCCCCATAGCGCCGGTTCCAGCGTCTTGGCGATCAGGCCGTCCTCGCCAGCATGCGTGCTGGCCGCCAGATAGGTGAACTGCTTGCCGACCAGCTTTTTCAGCTCTGACAGGGCAGCCTGATCGACCGGCAGGGCAGCGCCGACCGATTTGAGATTGGCGCGCGGACCGACGATGGCCCCCATGGCCTCCAGCCGTTCCTCGCTGTCGGCATCCTGCGCCATGATCAGGCTGTAGCCTTTCAGCAGGGTGCGGACCCCGCCCTTGAAACGCTGCCAGCCCCTGTAGGTCTTCTCGGTGATGCGTGCGCTCAGCAATACATTCGGCACCTTGCGCAGGCTTAGTTCGCGCAACTGGATCGGCCAGATGTCGCTTTCGATGAAGACGGCCAGATCGGGACGCCAGTGATCGAGGAAGGCCTTGACCGCCTGCGGTGTATCGATCGGCGCAAACTGGTGGATGACGCCTTCGGGCAGGCGCTTGGCGAGAATATCGGCCGAGGTCGTGGTGGCCGTGGTGATCAGGATAGTGAGGTCCGGGCGCTCGGCGGCCAGCACCACGATCACCGGCAGGGCCGAAAGGCTCTCACCGACGCTGACGCCATGGAACCATACGAGTTCCTCCGGAAGGACGCGGCATATCGGTCTTACCGAGACGTTCGGTATAACGCACGGCGTCTTCCTTGCCACGCGCCACACGGTTTTTCAAAAGGCGCGGGGCGATGCCGTGGGCTAGTCCCATCAAACGACGGTAGAGGGCCAGCGAAAAGCTCATGAGGTCAGGCCTAGAAGCGCATCGGCATGATCGGTGACGGCGGTCAGGGCCTGTTCGGCCTCAAGGCGCAAGGCCTCAAACGCGGCTTCGTCCGTATCGGTCGGCACAGGCGGCAGCACGCCCCATACCATGGCGCCCTTGGTGAAGGGCAGGGGCACACGCATCCGGTCCCAGGTGTTGAATTCGAGATAGGTCTTGGTCGATTGGCCCAGCACGACCAGTGGCGCCTGGCTGATCTGTGACAGCTTGAGCGAGCCTTCGGTCATGACGCGCGACGGTCCGCGCGGGCCATCGGGAGTCATGGCAACGCAGCGCCCGCCGATCTCCTTGTCGCCGCGTATCCAGCGGATCAGTTCGCGGAAAGCGCCGGCGCCGCCTTTTTGCTTGCTCGGGTCGGACTTCTTGGCCGAGGAACCGCGGATCGAATGATAGCCGAAGCGCGTATTGATCTTGACGCTGACATCGCCGCTTTTCGACATCGAGGCCAGCACACAGACCGGCTGCCCGCGATCGCGCGGCCATGAGGCGTGGCCGAGGTGCAGGCGACCGTGCCAGAACATCAGCAGGACCGGGCCCTTGCCATCCCAGATGGCTTCGACGGCGTCTTGCCCCTCGACCTGCCATGTGGTGGTGGCGTAACAGAATTTGAGATAGCCAACGATAATCGTGGCGATCAGGGTTTGCATAAAATCGGATTGCAGCAATTTTTTCACGCGACCACCTCCGCGACGTAGGGCTGGCCGAACTGGCTGGCGGCGAGGGTGGCGTAAAGCCCGCCGCTGTTGAGCAAAACGCTGTGCGTGCCGCGTTCGACGATTTGTCCCGCCTCCAGTACCAGAATCTGGTCGGCGTGGCGGATGGTGGAGAGGCGGTGCGCGATGATAAAGGTCGTGCGACCGGCCATCAGGCGCTCCAGCGCTTCCTGCACCTTGATCTCGGATTGGGTATCGAGTGCCGAAGTGGCCTCATCGAGCAGCAGGAGCGGGGCGTTTTTCAGGAAAGCGCGGGCAATGGCGATACGCTGCTTCTGACCGCCGGAAAGACGCGAACCGGCTTCACCAACGCGGGTGTCGTAGCCTTGCGGCAGGGCGCGGATGAAATCATCGGCAGCGGCGTCCTTTGCAGCCTGTTCGATTTGCGCCAACGAGGCGCCGGCAGTGCCGTAAGCGATATTAGCGCGGATGGTGTCGTCGAACAGAAAGGGATCTTGCGTCACCAGTGCTATCTGGTCGCGAAGCGAAGAGAGGGCGATGTCACGATGGCTCACATCGTCGAAACGGATATCGCCGTCGCTCAGATCATAGAAGCGCGGAATCAAATTAAGCAATGTTGATTTTCCGGAGCCGGACGGCCCCACCAGCGCGATGCTCTCGCCCGCCTTTGCAGTAAAAGATACGGCGTGCAAAACCGGGGCATCGCCATAGGAGAAGCTCGCCATGTCGAAGGTGATAGTTTTGAAATCGCGTGACAGGGGCTTCGCATTGGCGGTCTCAGTTATTTCCGGCTCGATATCGAGCGCGGCGAAGAGACGTCGTGCGGCGGTCATGCCTTGCGTAAACGTGCCTTGCAGACCGGCCAGTTGGCGCAAGGCCTGACTGGCGGTGCCAAGCGCGGTGATGAAGGCGAAGAGGCTCCCGGCGGTGATGGCGCCGCTTTGGGCGCGCCAGCCAGCATAGGCCAGAAGACCCGCCAGCAACAGGGCCGTCAGCACTTCGGTGGCGGGCGCGGCCATCGAACGGGCATTGGCGCCCTTGATCATATGGTTCTGGCGGCGGGCGATGACGTCGCCGATGCGCGCCTCTTCGGCGGTTTCCTGATTGCTGATCTTGATGATCTTGACGCCATCGAGGCTTTCCATGACGGCGGTCGAGAGGGTCGAGGTCTCCGCCATGGTGCCCTGCGCCGCCTTACGCGTCAGCTTGAGGTAGCGCCCCATTACCAGGCTAATGAGGGGGGCAGCGACCAGAACAGCCAGGGTCATGCGCCAGTCATAGATCAGCATGGTGACGATGCCGCCCACCACGATCAGGCTCGCCTGCACGTATTGAACCACGCCGGTTGAGGCGGCATCGCGCACCAGATCAGCATCATACAGCACCGACGACAGGTATTGACCGGAGTGGGCCTGTTGCAAACGGCCGAGATCGGCGCGGACGAGGCGTGAAAACAGTTGTCCCTGAATCTTGCCGACAAGCTGATTACCGAGTTGATTGAGGGACATGGTCAGGCCGCGCTGGCCCAAGAAGCGGATCAGGCCGGTGACGATAATCACGGCTGGCACGATCACCAGCGGGTGTGCGCGCAGCCAGTTTTTCAGATCGACAGGGAAGACTTTCAGGGAGGCTTCGGCGCTGGCGGCATGAAAGAGAAGGTCAATGGCCGGGCCGAGCCACCAGGCCAGAATCGAGGTGGCAATGGCGACGATAACGGCGCCCAGGAGCGCTATCGCCAGCAAACCTCGTTGGGGCTTAAGATATTGCACCCACACGCGCGCCATCAGCGCTTTGGCGCTAAGGTCTGCTGGGGCGGTCGAATTTGCTTGGTTCATCAATCGGTCTGGTAATCGCTTTTTGAGCATTTATATAGGTTTATGCGTCAATTCTGTAAGCCTGTCGCCTGTTTATGTGTTAATAGCCACCCGAATCCACCTCCAAAAGCCTCTTGGCTTTTGGCAAGAGCGACCGCTTGCCTGCGCCCGGAAACCTATCTGCTGCGCGTAGCCGGCGGCGCTTGAGCCCTAAGAGAATAAATGAAACTGCTGCCCAAGAAGATCCACAAAAAGGCGTTTCCGACTGACACCAAGTGGGGGCTTTTCACCACCTATATGCATTATCTTTGGGCCGATCACGCCTATCTGCGTGTTGGTTTCACCAATGCGCACTGGATCGGCAAGGACATGGTGCGGACCAACCAGCCGTGGCCGTTTCAACTGGCCTGGTGGAAAAAAGAGGGCATCCGCACGGTGATCAACCTGCGCGGCGGCAAGGGCTCGTTCTATTATCTCGAAAAACACGCCTGCGAAAAGCTGGGGCTCAAGCTGGAAGATTTCGGCCTGACCTCGCGCAGCTTGCCGACCGCGGCTGAATTCCGCGAAGCCAAGGCGCTGTTTGAGCGCATCGACTATCCGGCGCTTTTGCATTGCAAATCGGGCGCAGACCGCGCCGGCATGATGAGCGTGCTCTATCGCCACTTCCATCTTGGCGATCCAATCCGCGAAGCGGCCAAGGAACTGGGCTTGCGCACCCTGCACATGAAGGCCGGCCATACGGGCGTGTTAGATTACGTGTTCGAGGTTTACCTGCGCGACATCGAGCCCAAGGGCATCAGCTTCTATGACTGGACCCAGAGTCCGGACTATGATCCCGACAAGATCAAGTCGACCTTCCACGCAAGCTGGTGGGGCACGCTGCTGACCGACAAGCTTTTGAAGCGCGAATAGGAAAAAGGCCCGTGAAACTCACGGGCCTTTTTGATTTACGCATCGGCGGTCGACGGATCGATCAGCTTATGGGCGTGGATGACGAAATAACGCATCAGCGCGTTATCGACCGTCGATTGCGCCTTGGCGCGCCAGGCTGCGACGGCCTCGGTGTTGTTGGCGTAGGCGCCGACAAACTCGACCTTTTTCAGATCCTTGAAGGTGGTGCCGTCGAGGCTCAAAAGCTCGCCGCCGATGACGAGGTGGAGGAGTTGTTTGTCGCTCATAATCTTACTCGCTAAATATCAAAGATGTTCCAGGTGAGCGCAACGCCGGATGATATCATCGAAAAGCGGTGCGCCCGCGCAGATCAGGGAGGGCTTGAGGCTGTCTATAGCATTGAATCCGTAAGGATTACCTAAATGGTCTGTGACAATCGCGCCAGCCTCCTGCGCGATCAGGGTGGAGGCCGCCACGTCCCAGTCACGTTTCGGCGTAAGCGCGATAGTGAAATCCGCCTTGCCGGCGGCGACGCACACCATGCGGTAGGCGACAGACGGGCGCGAATGGACGCTGAGACGCGGCCACGGCACCGGCCATATATCCTTGCCGAACAGGCGGGAATTGCCGAGCACTTCGGAATCTTCCAGTTGTGTGCGCTGGCTGGCGCGGATCGGCTGGCCATTGAGCCATGCGCCTTCGCCATAGGCGGCCGCGTACATTTCAGACGAATCCGGCGCATAGACCACGGCGGCGACCGGCAGGTTGGCCTCGATGACCGCCAGAGCGATGGTCCAGTACGGGCTGCCCTTCGACAGGCCCATGGTGCCGTCGATCGGATCAAGCACGAAGGTGCGCACGGAGGTCAGGCGCTCGGCGTTATCGGCTTCCTCCTCGCTCTGCCAGCCATAATCGGGGCGAGCCGCGAGCAGGGCCTCCTTGAGCCATAGATTGACCTCGGTATCGGCATTGGTGACGATGGAGCCGTCGGCCTTGTAGCTGGTGATCAGGCCGTTGGCTTTGAGGTGCTGGGCAAGCGCCCCCGCACGACGCACCTTGTCGATAATCAGTTCGAGGTCGGTGGCGTGATCATCGCGCATCATTTGCCCCCAAGGCTCAAGCCTTCGACGAGCAGGCTTGGTGTATCCATGGTGCCGCGAATCTCCAGATCGGAGGCGGGAACCAGCCGCTTGAAGATATCGATCAGATTGCCGGCGACGGTAATTTCATTGACCGGATAGGCGATGACGCCGTTTTCGAACCAGAAGCCCGAAGCGCCGGCCGACCAGTCGCCCGTTTCGTTATTGACGCTGGGGCCGAACATTGAGGTGACAACGACACCCTTGCCCGCCAACTGCATAAGGGCTTCCGGCGACTGCGTGCCGGCTTCCAGCGTGATGTTGTGTGTAGCGACGCCCGGTGGGCTGGCAAGGCTGCGCGAGGCGTGGCCGGTCGAGGGCATGCCGAGTTGCTTGCCGGCACCGGTGTTGAGCAGCCAGCCGGACAGGACGCCATCCCTGATGATCGCGCGCCGGCTGACCGCCACGCCTTCATCATCGAAAAAGCACGAGCCGAGGCCACGGACGCGCAGCGGATCATCGATGATCTGCACAGAGCTGTCGAAAAGCTGATGGCCCAGTTTGTCCTTTAAAAAAGACGAGCCGCGCGCGATCATGCTGCCGGAAATGGCGCCAAGGAACTGGCCGATCAGTGACTTGGCGATGCGCTTGTCAAACAGGACCGCCGCTTTTTGAGTCTCGATCTTGCGGGCGCCCAGAGCGGCGAGGGCGCGTTCGGCGGCTATGCGGCCGGTCTCGGTGACATCGGGCAGGTCAGCGGCAAAACGGACGCTGCGGCCTTCGCCATCGCGCTCCATATTGCCGTCTGTATCCGTGGCGATAAAGCGGCCGGACTGGAAGAACAGGCTGGTCTGATGCGTGCCGCGGAAACCATCGGAGGTCAGCATCGACCACATGTTCTGCACGTAGCCGGTGCTGGCGGCGTCGCTTTGCAGCGCGTCATTGCCCCCCGCCAGTCCGCCGGCTTCGATATCGAGCGCGCGCTGTTGCAAGCTTTCGGCGCTCAGGTGCGTCGGGTCGAAGAGTTGCAAATCCGGCTTTGTGGCTGCGGGCTTGTAGAGCAGCGCCGGATCGGCCAGGCTGGCATAGGGATCTTCCGGTGCCAGGCCGGCCATGGCGACGGCACGCTCGACCAGGCGATCAAGCGTCGCTTTCGAGAATTCGGAAACCGAGACGACCGCCTGTTTCCGGCCGACGAAGACACGCAGACCCAGATCGCTGTTCTCATCGCGCTCGACGGTTTCGACCTCGCCCTTGCGAATGCCGACCGACAAAGAACGGCTTTCGGCGAACACGGCTTCGCAGTCATCCGCGCCGGCCTTGCGGGCAGCGGTCAGAATATCGTCAAGGCGCTGGACTTGCGCGTCTGCGCGGGCGGAATCGGTGTCGTTTCGCGTTTGCAACATGAAAAATCTATAGGCCCGCGCCCTGTGGTTAGGCAAGTCTCGTTTGTGACAATTCGACGTGGCGAAACATGCGCAAAACGGCTTTTTGTTGCAGCCGCGTACCGCAGCTTAGCGGTTTTTTTATATGTGAGGTCTAGGGTGCCGTGCAATCGGGCCTGCCTGACTAGACTTTCAAGACCATGACTGAGGCTAAATGCGTATTTTGATGAACAGCTTGGCGAATTTGCTTACGCCGCGGCGGTGGTCAAAGAACAGCGCCCCGCGGGCGGCTGACACGAACGGCCTTACCCTGAGCGAAGCGGAAGAGGTGGCGGCTATGAAGCCCATCATCTCCAGCTATTGCCTGATCATCGGTTGTTACTATACGTTCGTTACCCTTAACCGCTTCCTCAGCGAAACGGGGCATGGCCTAATGATACTGGCCACTTTATCCGTTTTGACCACAGGGGCGTCTCTGATCTTTCACGCCTTTTATGTCAAAAAAGCGCGTCACGTATATCAGCTCAACATCGCGAGCCTTACGGTCAATTTTCTGCTGTTCTGCAATCCGGTCGCTTTCCAAGCACTGCATTTCAATGAGAACCGACTGGTCTATTTCGTTTTCTTAAGCCTGGTCTATGCCATGACCGGGATCAGCCTGCGCGTGGTTATTCCGAGCGTTGGCGTCACACTCGTGACGGTCGCTGGAATGGGCTATATACATAACGGCAGATTGTCCGTCGATAATGTCGCCATGGTGATCCTGATGGTGGGACTGGCCACTCTGTTGACCGTGGTCGTGCGTCAGACGCTTTTACGCGCCGTGCAGGCGCGCGTTATGGCGGAAGATCTGCACGGTAAGGCACAGGCCATGGCCGATAGTGATGTTCTGACCGGATTGCCCAATCGTCGCAGTTTCTTTCGTGTCATGGAGGCGGCACTGGCGGGCGTCAGTACGGGCCGGCAGGTCTTCCATCTCGCGCTCATCGACCTCGACGGCTTCAAGCCGATTAACGATATCTATGGCCATAGTGTTGGAGACACCTTGCTGATCGAGGTCGGTAATCGCCTGACACGGGTCTGCGAGGGGCGTGCCTTTGCCGCGCGCATGGGCGGTGACGAATTTGCGATTATCCTCTATGGCGATGTCAGCGCGCAATCGCTTGAAGACTTTGGCGCCAAACTATGCGACGCCCTGCGCGATACCTATTTCCTCGGTGGCGTGACGGCCAATATCTCCGGCAGTGTCGGTTTCGTGAAATGCGCTTCCGATCAACTGACCGCTTCGCAATTGCTGGAGCGCGCCGACTATGCGCTCTATTTCGCCAAGCAGAATCTGCGCGGCGCCCCGGTGGTTTTCACCGACAAGCACGAAGCTGACATGCGCGATTTCTCGCTGGTTGACCAGACCCTGCGCACCAGCGATCTCGATACAGAACTGTCGATTATGTTCCAGCCTCAGGTCGATGTGGTGGACAACAAGACGGTTAGTTTCGAAGCGCTGGCGCGCTGGAATAGCGCCAAGTTGGGCTCGGTGCGGCCGGATATCTTTATCAAGGCGGCCGAGCGTTCCGGCCTTATCACTCAGATCACGCTGTTGCTTCTGGAAAAAGCTCTGACCGAAGTGCGGACATGGCCGGAAGCGACGCGTGTGTCCTTTAATCTGTCGGCACGCGACCTGCGTTCCGGCATTTCGATCGTCAATATCTGCAATGCCGTGCGCAATTCCGGTATCGATCCGCACCGCATCGAATTCGAGATTACCGAAACCGCCATGCTGACTGATTTCGAGCAGGCGTGCGAGGCACTGGCCAAGCTGAAAAGCATGGGCTGCCGCATCGCCATCGATGATTTCGGTTCGGGCTATTCGAGCTTCAGCTATATCCATCGTCTGCCGGTCGACAAGATCAAGATCGATCGCAGTTTTGTGGTGCAACTCCTGCAACATGGCTCAGCGCTCAAGATCATCAAGACGATCATCGATCTGTGCCGTAATCTCAATCTGGATTGCGTCATCGAAGGCGTGGAAACGCAGGCCGAAATGAACAAGCTGGCACAGATCCGCGCGCGCTATATTCAGGGGTACCTGTTCTCAAAACCGATGCTGGCCGAGCAGGTTCTGCCCTATCTCGAGAACGAGACATCGCGCATCCATGCGGCGCTTGAGGCGGGCTGATTACTTCCAGATGCTCTTTCCGCTGCCGGGCAGGCCCATCTCGGCCCACTTTTTCGACACGAGGTCGATGACCTCCTGCTCCATATAAAGCTTCTCGCCCCACTCGCGGTGGGTTTCGGGTTCCCACTTATTGGTGGCGTCGAGACCGATCTTGGACCCCAGACCTGATTCCGGTGAAGCGAAATCGAGATAGTCGATCGGCGTGCGATCGACCAAGGTGATGTCGCGCGCCGGATCCATGCGCGTGCTCATCGCCCACATGACATCCTTCCAGTCGCGGGCATTGATATCGTCATCCACCACGATGATCCACTTGGTGTACATGAACTGGCGCAGGTAGGACCACGCGCCCATCATCACGCGCTTGGCGTGACCGGGATAGGCTTTCTTCATCGAGATCACCGCGATGCGGTAGGAGCAGCCTTCAGGAGGCAACCAGAAATCGACGATCTCAGGAAACTGCTGCTGGATAAGCGGGATAAACACCTCGTTGAGCGCTTCGCCAAGCACCGAGGGCTCATCGGGCGGACGTCCGGTGAAGGTGGAAAGATAGATCGGCTTCTTGCGCATGGTGATGGCGCTGATCTTGAAAATCGGGAACTTCTCGACCGAATTGTAATAGCCGGTGTGGTCGCCGTAAGGCCCTTCGTCGGCATAGTCATCGAGCATGACGTGGCCTTCCAGGATAATCTCGGCGTGGGCTGGCACCAGCAGCGGCACGGTCTTGGCCGGTACAAGCTCGGCCTTTTGTCCGCGTAAAAGTCCGGCGAACTGGTATTCCGACAGAGTGTCCGGCACAGGTGTGACGGCGGCGAGGATCAGGCCGGGATCGGCGCCCAGAACGGCCGCGGCGGGCAGGGGCTCACGCCGGCCCTCGGCCTTCCAGCGACGGTGGTGCTGCGCACCGCCGCGATGGGCCAGCCAGCGCATGATGGTGGTGTCCTTTGATAACACCTGCATCCGATAGATGCCGAGATTATAGTCGTCTTCGCGCTTGTCCGAAGGACCTTTGGTGACGATCAGCGGCCATGTGATCAGTGGCGCCGGCTCGCGGGGCCAGCAGCCCTGGATCGGTAATCGGGTCAGGTCGATCTGGTCGCCGGTCAGCACCACCTCCTGCACTGGCGCGGTCTTCACCGTCTTCGGGCGCATGGCCATGACCGTTTGGGCAAGGGGCAGCATGTCCCAGGCGTCCTTAAGGCCACGCGGGGGCGCAGGCTGGCGCAGGAAGGCCAGCAATTCGCCGACTTCGCGCAGATCGGACGGCAGGGTGCGGTCCTTGCCATCCATTGTGACGCCCATGGCGACGCGCTTGACTGTGCCGAACAGGTTGACCAGAACCGGCATGGGCGAAGGCGTACCGTCTTCGAGCATGACGTTCTCGAACAGGACGGCCGGGCCTTTTTCCGCCAGCAGGCGGGTCTGGATCTCGGTCATCTCCAGGTGCGTCGAGACCGGCGTGGTCACCCGAACGAGTTCGCCGGAAGCTTCCAGCTTGTCCATAAATTCGCGCAAAGACTTATAAGCCGACATTTTATATCCTTAGTCGCTCAAGCGCCGCGAAGGCTACCTCGCATGGGTTCGGACGGGCGCTTGCCCTTGCCACGGCAAGACCGTGGAGAGCGTTCAATCCCGGTCACATAGGCTGGAATGTCAGCCGTGGCAATGGGGCCAAGGGTCGCAAGTGTTGGGCCATTGAAAACAGATGTCAACTCGGCCAAGGTGACGCGATTCGTCGGGAGGATGCCGTGGTCGCGGACAACAGAGGCTTGCTGGTTATTGGCGCGCGTTCGCTGGTCGGACGCCGCATGGCCGAAGCCATCAAGAGCGCCGGCTGGCCGCAGGACAGCGTGCGCTATACCGCGCGCGAACCACTGGCCGGACAGAGCCTGATCCTCGACACGACGCGGCCGCAGGACTTCCAGCCGGATCGCAATTTCGTAGCCGTCATTATGTGCGCGCCAATCTGGCTGATCAGCGAAGCCCTGCTGGAGCGCCTCACCGAGCTTGGCATGAAGCGGATCATCGCCTTCTCCTCGACCAGCCGGCTGACCAAGGCTACTTCCGCTGAACCGGCCGAACGCGAGGTTGTGGCGCGCCTGGCGGAAGGCGAGGCTATCCTGACCGCCTTTTGCGAAGCGCGCGGGGTCGCCTGGACCATCCTACGCCCGACCCTGATCTATGATGAGGGCGAGGATGCCAATGTCAGCCGTATCGCCGGGACCATCCGCAAGCTGGGCTTTTTCCCGGTTTGCGGCCTGGCATCGGGTCTGCGCCAGCCTGTTCATGCGCGTGACCTCGCCACCGCCGCCATGCAGGCCCTGACCGCGAAACCGGCTTATAATATGGCCTATAACTTAAGCGGTGGCGAAGACCTGACCTATGCCGATATGGTGCGTAGGATTTTCGAGGCGCTCGGCAAGGCGCCGGTGATCATCGCCCTGCCGGTCTGGATGTGGCGCCTTGGTTTTTTCGCTCTCAATCTGATCCGGCCGAAAAAGGCGCTCAAACGCAATATCAGCATGGCTCTGCGCATGAATGTTGATCTGTGGTTCGACCACAGCGCCGCTACGAAGGCTTTCGGCTATGCACCAAGAGCTTTCAGGCCCGTTTTCCAGACGTAATTATTTCGGCTTCCATTTCATCGATACGCGCACAGACTTGCCATCAAAGCGCTTAGCCCAGTCGGTCTTGTTCCCCGAACTGCCGAGACGGTCCATGATTCGCATCAACGAGGCGCCGAAACCATAATCCTTGGGCGATTCTGTCACCAGCACGCAGTCGTCTAAATCGCCGCTGGGGCTAAAGCGACATTCGGCGGCGGCTTCACCGCTGATGTTGTCGTTCTGGGCGTCCCCGGGATAGGACGAAACGCTCAACTGATCGAAATAGCCATGGATATCCAGGGTCTGAAAGCGCGGGTCGTTGGTCTCGGTGGCATAGAAGATGACGTCGCGCGGAATTTGCGCCAGCGACAAAATCTCAGGCTCTTTGGGTGCATCGGGATGGGCTGCCAGCCAGGCATGGCCCACCTTATCGTCGTCGTTACGCGCCAGAATGTGATAGAGCCGCGCAGCGCGGTCGAGATCGGCGCTTGTGCCCTGACCGGCCTCATAGGCTTGCGCCGTCAACGCAATCGCCTCTCGGTCGCCACGGCGTGCCGCTTTCTTGAAGAGGATCAGCGCCTCTGTGTAGTTCTGCGGCACGAGATCGCCGATCTGGTAAAGCTGTCCGAGTTCGGTCAGGGCTGCGGCATGTCCCTGGTCGGCAGCCTTTTTCAGATTTTGCAGAGCTAAGGTGTTGTTGGGCGCCGTGCCGCGACCTTCGGCATAGGCCATGCCCAGGGCATATTGCGCATTGGCGGCGCCTTCAGCGGCAGCCGTTTTGCAGTAGGGGAAGGCTTTCGGCCAGTCGGCGTGGATCGTGGCATCTTCTGTATAGGCCTTACATATAAACAAACTGGCCTCCGTACGCCCCTGATCGGCGGCCTTTTGATACCAGGTCAGCGCCTGGCCGGAATCCGGCTTCACGCCTCGGCCCAGGCGATAAAAACCGGCCATATCGAGCTGGGCCTGCGCATTGCCGGCGTCGGCGGCCTTGCCGATCCATTCAAGGGCAGATTTTTCATTCTTCTTCTGAGCGTACTTGCCGATCAGATAAGCCTGGCCGAGATCGTATTGCGCTTGAATATCACCGGCATTGGCCTTGTTGCTAAGTGTTTCAAACTGTTCCTTGGCGGTGGGCGGCTTCGGTGCGGCCAGTGTTGCCATAGCCGGCTGAGCGTTCCCGATCAGGGATGCCGCCAGAAACGCTAAAACGGAGACCAAAGCGGCTTTACGCACAAATGCCTCTACTTATCTGACCAGACACCCAGTTCATTACCGGAAGGATCACGAAAATGAAAGCGACGTCCGCCGGGGAAATCGAAGATCGCCAGCGTGATCTCGGCGCCTTGCGCCTCGACCTGCGCGAGTGAGGCTTCGAGATTGTCACTATATAGGATCACCAGCGGCTTGGCGGAAGAACTGTCGGCGTCAAAGCCGCCATCGATGCCGGCATCGGCCAGCGCCGCATAGGTCGGGCCGTAGTCGATAAAGCTCCAGCCGAAGGCCTTGCTGTAAAAGTCTTTCAGCGGGTTGAGATCGCCGCCGGGAAATTCGATGTAGTCGATCTTGTGGTGCGCAGGCATTCAGGCGTTTCCTTAAGGGTTCAGTTTCCAGACACTTGCCGGCTTCAGCGCGCGGTCTTCGATATCGGCATTGGTGATGATGTCGTAAGCGGCCAGTCGGGTCAGGCCATCCTTGGGGAAGTAGGTCCGGTGCGGGTCACCGATATAGACCTCTATAGATTGCCGCGCGGCGCGGCGAAAATATGTCAGCATGGCGTCAGTCATCGCTTTTTCATAGCATATATCACCGGCCAGAATGACATCGATCTCCGGCAGCGGGCCGTCAAGCAGATCATCGCCTGTGAAGGCGAGCGTGACATCATTGAGCGCTGCATTAAGTGCAACCGCTGCTTCCGCATAAGGATCGATATCGTTGCACAGCACGCTTTCAGCGTCAGCCCGCATGGCGGCGATCCCGACCAGGCCGGAGCCGCAGGCGATATCGAGTACACGCTTGCCTTGGACAATAGCCGGGTGCGCGGCGACATATTTCGCCAGAGCCTGACCGCCCGACCAGGCGAAGGCCCAGAAGGGCGGCGCCAGCCGTTCCTGTACCAGATTCTGCTCGGTCATCAGCCACAGCGGCGTCACTTCGTCAGCCTGATAGAGGCGCATTTCTGGCAGGCTGGGCACAGGCAGCACACGGGTCTGGTTCCGAATAAAGGCTTGCTTATCGGGCATTACGGCTTGGAGACCGGCTTTGCCAGCGCCTCCGCCTTGACGGCTTCCCCGCCAAACTGGCTGGCAAATTCAGGCGCGATGAGGCCCGTCAGCATGGCCTGCGGCACGTGAATTTCATAGGCCCCCTCGGCATAGGGACCGACATCATAAGGCGCGTAGAGCGCGCCAATAGCGCCGATCTTGCCCGTTTGGACGGATGGAAGCAGGATCAGGCGGCTCTCGGCGAATTTAGGGCAGGCAAAACCGGAACCGCCCTGCGTGATCGGCTCGCCGGCGCGTTTGGAGCGCGCGGCTTCGATCTGGCGGCAAACGTAGGAATTGATCGGTTTGAAATCGGCGCCGGGCGCAAACAGGTGCGAAGCCGACAGCAGATCCTTGCCGGTCTTGTCCCACAGAAGCGTCTGAAAGGTATGGTTGGGGTGGGCGCCGCCCTGAAAATCATCTTCCTCGGCGAAAAGCGACACAAGCCGCTCGCTCTGGGCCGATATCTTCCAGTCGATCGCATGGGAATAGGGCGGCTCAATGAAGCCATCGGAGCTGTTTTGCGCATGGTCCTTGCGCGCTTGGTCGATAAAGGCGGTCAGGGTCGCTACACCTTCCTGATAGAGGCGCGCGTGCAGTTCGGGATAGAGCTTGATAGGATCGGGCAGAGACAGGCGGACATCTACATCGGCGTCCGACTTGGCGAAGCTCATCGGCGCCGCGACGACCGGCGGCGCACCCGGCGCGGCTTCGTCCTTGGGTTTCTTATGGCACGCCGAAACCGTGACCAGCGTCAGCAGAACCAGCCCGGCGAATTTTAGCGTATGCGTCATGCCGTTCCCTATAGCAGGCTGGTGAAGTGGACCGCCAGCAGGCTGAAAAACCAGATCAGGCCGGTGGTGCGGTTGGATTTGAACAGTTTCAGCGCCTGGGCGCTGTCCCAGCCGTCTCCGTGTGCGTTCGGCCGCAGGCGAACGACCTGCCAGAAAAGATGCGCCGTTACGAGCAAAAGTCCACCAAAAAAGAGGCTAGGAAGATTGGCGTAATAAGCCGCGACGCCGGTCAGGGCCGAGGCCAGGCCATAGAAGATGCTGACGCCGTTGACGGTGTTCTTGCCAAGGGCGCGGGCACTCGACTTGACGCCGATCATAGCGTCATCCTCGATATCCTGCAGGGCGTAGATGGTATCATAGCCCAGCGTCCAGAAGATCAGGCCGGCGTAGAAGAGGATCGCGGGCAGGGTCAGGGTGCCGGTGATGGTGGCGTAGCCCATCAGGAAGCCCCAGTTGAAGGTCAGGCCCAGCCAGGCCTGCGGCCACCAGGTGATGCGCTTCATGAAGGGATAGGCGGCGACGAGCAGAAGCGAGCCAACGCCAAGGAGGATGGTAACGAGACCAAGCTGGATCAGGATCAGGAAGCTGATCAGCGAGCACGCGGCGGCGAAGGCGAGTGCCTGTTTCGGCGTAATCTGGCCGGCGGGAATGGGGCGGCTGCGGGTGCGCTCGACCTTGGCGTCGATATCGCGATCGACGAAATCATTGAAGGCGCAGCCGGCGGCGCGCATCAGCACCGAGCCGATGGCGAACAGCAGCAGCTTGTACCATGGGAAATGATCGCGCAGGACGTCCTGCGGCGGCAGAACCGCCGCGATTCCATTGACGTTAAGTGTGAAGAACGGGTGCGCGATGGCGAAGGCAAGTCCCATGGCGCCGGGCAGGAACAAAAGCCAGATGCCGATAGGGCGATCCAGCCGGCCAAGCTTCAGCCACGGCTGGAATTTCGGCGGGGCGTAACGGTCGACCCAGTTGAGTTTGGCGGCATCGGGGAGCGGGGCGTGAGCAGGAGTTTTTCATGCCCTGTTGATGAACCGAGCGATTGCAATTGTCGAGTGGATTTTGTGGCGATCAGCGCGCGCTGTCAAGCAAACGGGTCAAGGGCCTGTGGCCCTTGTTAAGCCCGGCGCTTGTGCAGCAGCGAGCGGTCCTTGCGCACCTGGCTGGCAGGGATAACACGGGCGAACGGACGCATGCCGAACAGGCTGTCCTCCATGCCGGTTTCAAGGATATCGCCGCGCTTGGGTGCTTTCAGAAACAGGTCTTCCATCGGCGTGATGACGTAAAGCCCTGCCGGCACATAGACCAGAACCAGACCTTCGTTCTTGGGCATGACCTCGGACCAGATTTTGAGCTGGTCATAATAGTGCGGACGGCGCCAGTCGTTGGGGCGATCGGGATCGACATCGACGGCGAGGGTGGTGCCGTTGGGTTCAAGGCGCAATACAAAGCCGGCGTGATCGGGGCGCCATACGCCATTCATGTCGTCGTGCTTGAGCCACAGGCACTTGAATTCCTGGCAAAGAGTTGGGTGCAGGCCCCATACGCCGCAGCCGCCTTCGGGGCGCACGTTGAAGCAGGTGTGACCGGCCTTCTTTTCCAGATCCGGGATATCGTAGACCTTGCAGCACAGGTTGCAGTCGCCGCATTCTTTCAGCTTCGCACGCTTGGCGGGCGGCGCCTTCTGGCTGTCATCATGGTACGCTTCATGCGTGACGTGCGGCATCTTAAGACCCTGAACCTTTTGTCCAGTACTGCCGGCCCTTTTGCCTGCAGAACGGCTGGAAGGGTGTCAAATCAGAGTCAACAAACGGTTACTTTAACCTTTTATTTTTCAATATTTTGAACGGCGATTCGATGTTCTCGGCCTGTTCTATTTCCTGAGTGACTTGCGGCCTTCGATAACCTCGTCATAAGAAAAAACAATCGCCGGATCAGGGGCAGCGACATCTTCCGAAGCGTGCGGGCAGGCCAGCACCTTGAGGACATGACGCAGAATATGTTCGCGCGCCTTCACCTTGCTGTCGGTAGCCACGCATATCCATGGGCCATGTTCATGGTGTGAACGGCGCAGCATATCGTCCCTGGCTGCGGAATAGTCTTCCCAGCGATCCTGGGCCACCTGATCTAGGTCACTGACCTTGAGCTTCTTGCGTGGGTCGGAACGACGGTCATCAAGACGCTGCTTTTGTTCGTCACGCGAAATATCGAGCCACAGCTTGATCAGGGTGATTCCGCTGCGCACGATCATGCTTTCAAAATCCGGCACGTCGCGGATGAAGGTTTCCTGCTGATCCGGTGTAGAGAAGCCCATGACCCTCTCGACGCCGGCGCGATTGTACCATGACCGGTTATAGACCACCCATTCGCCGGTGGAGGGCAGGCGGTTGACGTAGCGCTGAAACCACCAGGCGCCCTTGTCAAAATCTGTAGGCTTTGGCAGGGCGATGACATGTGTGTTGCGCACCGACAGGCATTCGGTTAGGCGCTTGATGGCGCCGTCCTTGCCGGCGGCGTCACGGCCTTCCAGCAGGATGCAGACTTTCTGGCCATTCGCCATGGTCCAGATCTGGGTGTCGACCAGGTCAATCTGCAACTGCTCCAGACGCGCCTCGGCAGCTTTTTTTTGGGAACGCTTGTCGTCTTCGGATTTGGACATGGGGGCCTCTATATAATGACAGCCCCATACCTTGCGCTGAACATATAAAGAATCAAGCTATTCGACGGCCTTCCGAGGCTATGAGGCGCAGATGGGCTGCCTTGATGTCAGCGTCGGGAGCATAAAGCTTTGATGCCACAAGCGTGTACTGGCCGAGCCAGCCGTTAGGATTGCGCGGTGCCGCACAGGTAGTCTGGTAAATGCCAACCATACGATCGACCTTGCCGTAGCGGTTCACCATGGGACACAGACAGATTTCAAAGGTCACTGTCTCAGTTTGGAACAGGTCGGCGTCTTCCGGTTCCATGTCCGAAGTCTGCGTCTTCCAGGGCGCGCTGAGGGTCAGCACGATGGGCTGTTCACGCCTGCGGCTGATGCCGAGCGTGGTGCCGATCGTATCGACGAAGGCTGGACAGAAAAGATCAAGAAAAGACGTATCCTTCAGTTCATAGCCATGTAAGGAACGTAAAAAGCCGCCTGACAAGCGAAAACGGTGGCCTGGCGCCGCCGTGGAGATCATGATCATCTGCGGTATCAGGCTCTTGAGGCGAGCCGGATCAAAGCTGTCCCGTGAGGGCGCCTTATCCGGGCTTGCCTGAAGGCCGCGCCAGTAGTTTAAGAATGAAACTGTGCTGGAATGGGGCACGGTGGTCTCCTTTGCCCCTGTAAAAGGCAAGATTGTTGCCGTGATTGTCCATTTTGAAGCGTTTTCCACGGTTGATTTAATCAAAAGGCAAGTTTGGCGCGGTATGGTTCTTGCTCATGATCGGGCTAGAATAGCCAAGAGGAATGTTTTGATGCGCGCTATGTTTGCAAAATTTGTTACCGTCCTTCTGGGCGTCAGCATGCTGGCCTTTGCCGGCCAGGCCATGGCCTGTGCCACCGGCTGCACGCCCCCGAAGCCGCCCAGCGTCCCGACGAACCCTAATCCGCCCCACACGCCCTGCACGAGTTGCGGTGGTGGTCACGGCGGCGGCAAGACCACGGTCGATGTCAATGTCAATGTTCGCGCCAACGCGTCCGGTTCGGCCTCGGCCGGGGCCACCTATTATGGCGGTGGTTACAGCAACTGGTCGCAGACCCCCGGTTACCCACAGGCTGCGGGCGGCCTCAATGTGATCACCGGCGACGCAGCGGCTTTTGAATCCTATTCGGAACAAAAGAGCTTCACCCGCCAGACCATCATTCAGGCTAGCTGCATCGACGACACCGGCGTGCCGCACCCGGCGTCGCAGGTCTTTTCGGGCCGTGACATCGCCAACGGTTATCGCGGCGAAGTCTATCGCTGCATCGCCGGCACCCACATGCAGTGGACCTATGCCGACTATGACGGCTCGAAGATCAATTTCGATGGCGGCAAGAACATGACCTGCGCCAAGAACGAGGCCCTGTGGTTCGAGAACGGCGCCCTGACCTGCAAGGTGCAAACTCCGCAGCGCCAGTGCAACGAGCGCTCGCTGCTGCGTCGTTTTGGTGTCGGCATCAAGATCCTGACCCTGACGCGCACTGAGACGATCACCAAGCAACGTCAGATCGCTTCGGCGCAGAGCTCTTCGAGCTCAACTGTGATGAGCTTCGATGGCGGCGTCGGCGGCTTCGTCCAGTAAGCTATTGGATATAAAAAAAGCGCATAAAACTGAAAACCCCGCAGGTCACCTGCGGGGTTTTTGTTTCTTACTTCGCGGCGGTCGCTTCCGCCGTCGCCGCCGGTTTGATCTGGATACGCACGGCCTTGCTCATGTCGAGATATTGCGCGGCCAGGCGCTGGATATCAGCCGCTGTCACCGCCTGGTACTGTTCGCGGCGATTGCGGATATAGTCGAGCTTGCGCGGATCAGCGGTTGAGCCGGGCAGGGCACCGGCCCAGTAGGTATTGGTTTTCAGGTCGGTGTCCATCCGGTCGAGCAGCGGTTTTTTTGCGCGCAGCAGTTCGTCATCGCTAACCGGCCTGGTCTTCAGTTCGGCAACGATCTCCGAAAGGGTGTCATAGAAGGCCTGATCGTCCTCCGGCTTCACCTGCGCCACGGCGCTGAGATAACCAAAGCCCGGGAAGGTCTGCGAGTAATAGTTGCTGGCGTAGGGGCTGTAGCTCAGGCGCTTCTTTTCGCGCACGATATCGGTCAGTCGCAGCGACATCACTTCAGCCAACACAGTCAGGGCGCGGGCGCGTTGGGTATCCGAGGTGAAATCAGCGCTTGGCCAGGCGACATAGCTCAAATCCTGATCGGCGCGTCCCTGATGCTCGAAGACCTGTTTGAGGTTTTGTGTCGGGAAATGCAGGGTCAGGCCATCGGCCGGGATCACCGGTTTGTCGGCGCGCTTGGCCAGCGTAGCGAAGGTCTTGGCGATTTGTCCTTCCGCCTCGGTTTCGCTAATGTCGCCGACAATGGTAATCTCGATAGGGCCCGTTTTGAGCTGGCGATCGACCAGTGCCTTGACCTGCTCATTCTTCGTGGCGAGGAAATCGGCCTGAGACGGCATGGTGTAACGCGGATCATTATCGCGCAGGACGGCGCTGCCCTTCATCTGGAAGACGCCGCCGGGTGTTGAATTGAGCGAGTTGTAATAGTCGGGGATGAACGCCTTGAGGCGCTCGAAAGCGTCATTGCTGTAGGCCGCGTCGGTGGTGAAGGCCATCAGGACTTCCATCTGCGTGGCGAAGTCAGCCTTGGTGGTGCCGCCGGAAAGCGTGGTGGCATCTTCACCGAGGCCTAAGCCGACGCCATATATCTTGCCGGTCAGGCTGTCCTTCAGTTCCGAAGCGGTCAGCTTGCCGAGGCCGCCTTCCTGCAGATCTGATACGGAGGCGGCGAAGACCGGCGGTTTGGAGGCCGGCGATAGCGAACTCAAGCCACCGGCGAAGCGGACGGTGATGCCGATTTCATCGGTCTTGAAGTCCGTGGTCTTGATGGTGGCGCGCACGCCATTGGCATAGGTAAGCTGGGTGATGCCGAGGTCATTAATGTCCTCCCGCTTGATCACCTTGCCCGGTGTGCCGAAGCTCGTATAGGGCCACGGCTTGTTGGCGCGCGCTTCCGAAGCCGTCATGTGTGCGGCCTGCACCTGCTTATAGGTATCGAGGAAGGCCTTCTTGTCGAAATCGCCGAGCGTTGGGCCTTCGTGCCACAGCAGCGGACCGTCGCCGGCAAACAAGGGCTTGATGCCGTCGTTGAGGGTGGCCAGCGTGATCTTAGGCTTCATGGCGACGAAATAGTCCCAGTCTTGCTGGGGCGAGGTGAAGACATCGCCATCGGCCATGGAGTTGACAAGGGCTTCGGACAGATCGCGGCTGTTGCGCGTCTTGGCGCCTTGCAAGGCCTGCTTGAAGTAGGTTTCGATATCGCTGAGCGCGCGGTCGAGTTCGGCCTGATCGGCGCCGAATTCGGCATACTGGCGCACCGTAGTATAAGCAGCGATAAAGGCGTCCTTCTCGCGGCCGGGCTTGGGCGTGATCGAAAGCTGCGTCACCTTGGCGGTATGGTCGATATCGTCGTGCGCGATGGTAGCCGAGGCGAAGGGGGTATCGGGCAGCTTGGCCTGACGCTCCAGACGTTCGTTGAGGATCTGGGTGCGGATGCCATTGAGGAAATCGATATTGGCGCTGGCATAGGTCTGGTAGGTTTCGGTGAGGGGCGCTGCCCATGTCAGGCTCAGTTCGGTGCGCAAGCCCTTTTCGGTATAGACTTCCGAGATGACGCCCTTGGGCTTGTAGGCGCCGAAATCGGTGACGCGGATGGGCGCGGCCGGCTTTTGCCAGTCGGCGAACTTTGTCTTGATCTTGCCTTCCATGGCGTCAGGGTCAAAATCCCCGACGACCACGAGGGTGGCCTGTTCTGGGCGGTAGAAGTGGTTGTAATAGTCAACGAAGCGGTCGCGCTTGGCGTTGCTGATAATGTCGGTCAGGCCGATGGGCAGGCGGACGGCGTATTTCTGGTTGCTGAAGGCGGCGGTGGCCCACTTCATATAGGCGTGACGGCCGGGGCTGTCGCTGGCGCGTTCTTCACCCAGGATAACGCCGCGCTCACGATCGATGGCGCCGTCGTCCAGCGACAGATTGCCAGCGGTTTCACGCATCAGGAACAGGCCGGTGTCGAGATCGTCCTCGGCCACCTTGGGCAGGTCGAGTTCGTAAACCGTCTCGCTGAAATCCTGTATGCGCGTTGGTATCGGCGCCGAACGACAGCCCGTGGCGTTCGAGAATCTTGACCATGTCGCCTTCGGCCACGTTCTTCGAGCCGTTAAACGCCATGTGTTCGAGGAAGTGGGCCAGGCCCTGCTGGCTGTCGTCCTCCATTAGCGATCCGCCATTGAAGCGCAGTCGGATCGAGGCGGTGCCGGGAGGCGTAGCGTTTTTCAGGATGATGTAGGTCATGCCATTTGGCAGCTTACCGAAGTGCACGGCCGGATCGGCCTTAATGTCGGAATGGTTTTGCGCGAAATCCAGTCCCTTGCTGATGTCGATGGCCGTGCCGATGGCAGGTGCGGAGACGGTGGGCGTGTCGGCATGGGCGCTGATCGGCGTCAGGGCGGTCGTGGTCAGGGCCGCGACGGCAAAGGCGGTCAGCAGGGTTTTCTTTATCAGCATAGGTGCGCTCCGGTTTGATGGAAGGACACTGCCGCAGGATTGCGTCTGAAGAAAGGGGAATTTGGTTGATTAACTTTTGTTAAGGTTGCGCCTGCGGGCAATGCGATATGCCAGAAAGATGAGGAAGGCCAATGCTGGCAGCGCAATCGCAAAACTGGTAATGACAAAGTGTCGCTGATCGGAATAGCACTTGGCTATTTCGTCAGGTGAAATGGCTACGCCGCAATCACCGAAAACTAGCAGGGAAAGAAGACCAAGAAAAAATAAGGGCAATGCACCGACCAGGTTAAGCCATATGGCAATGACCAGAATGATGTTCACGTATGAGATGTGCCGACAAGAAAAAAAGCGCCACCTGAAGATGACGCGCTTTTAAATCGACTTCGCCGAAAGTTTTAGTTGCCGACGTAGAAGGTGGCGCTGTTGCCTGTGGCGCGTGCGGTCGAGACAATCGTGCGTCCGCGACCGACGCTGGCGGTTGCCGTGGCGTTGACGTCGGAATTGTTGACCTGCGTGTTGCTGACGCCCATGTCGGCCTGACATTCGGCGCAGGCATAGGCCACCGCCTGATTGCCGACCGCATCGGCGGTGACATAGCCATCCCAGCCGGTGGCGCCCTCGAACGAAGCGACCACGTCTACCCCGCCGGATGACAGCTGGTTGTTGTCAAGGCGAACATAGATGTCGTTATTGCCGGCGGAAACCTGGTTGCCGATGCCCGAAGCGGTGGCGTAGGCCTGACCGTATTCGTCGGCCTGAATCACAGCCTGTGACTGGACGAGGCCGCTTTGCGTCTGGTCATTTGTCACGACGAGCGAGCCGCCCTGGTTTTCCAGATTGACGTTGTTGCCGAGGGCGGTCGAATTGGCCTGCATGTTCCAGACATTGCCGGCATAAACTTCGGCGCGGGCCTGGGTCATGGCTGAAGCCGTCTGGGTGACATCATGCTCTTGTGAGCCGCGATCATCACTATAGGCGGTGTAAGCGTTGTTGGTCGCCGACGCGTTATACGCATTGGGCGAGGGCGAGTAATGCACAGTCGCCGACACGTTGGAGCGTGCTTCGGTGGACGAGGTCTGGACAGCCGTCGAATCGAGGCGACCGTTGGTTGCCTCATAGGCGGTGTGGTTGACCTCGGTGATGGCATTGCCTTCGCCGCTGACATAGATGGCGTTATTCGGCGCATTAACCTCGGTTATGGCTTCGACGCGATCGGCGGTAGAAATCTGCTGTGTATCGGCGGTCAGGTGACCAGTCTTGGTGACTCCGGAAGCATAGTTGCCGATGCCTTGGCTCAAAGCATACACCGGTGTACCGAGCGACAGGTCTTCGTCCCCGGAATTGGTGCCGGTAATCGTCGTGGTCGCCGTCGTGCGACCACTCAGAAACTGATACGAATAGAGCGTCGCGTCATAGGTGTCGTTACCGGTCTGAACGCTGTTGGCGGTGGCATAGGTGTCCGCACGCGTCAGGCCGTCGTTCTGCACCACATTCAGAGTCTGGTTCGCGGCAATGACACCGGTCTGCGTCTGATTGTTGGTCCATTCCCCGTCGGGGATGGTCTGACTAGTAGCGGGAACCGCCGTCAGAAGAACTGTAGCCAGCGTCGTGCTCAGCAGGGCCGCGACGCTTGTCGCCAGCGATGTTTTGCCAACGGCTCGGTTCTGCGCGCGTACCAGCATTGTTCGTCTCCAGATTGTCGTAGGCCGGGGTCAGGCCGCCCGTGGCGCCCAGGGTGTCGTTGTAGAGGAAATCGTTTTGCGGATCGAGACAGACGTCCGGACCGGAAGCGCCGTAAAGATTGGCCATGAATTCCAGCGTGGCGCGTTCGATCATGGCGCGCACGGCGAGTTGCATGGGCTCAAGTGCGCCCTGGCCGCCGCTGATGTCGAAGATGTTGCCGTTCAGCACGTCGAACACGCCGGCCTTCACTTCTTTACCAACGATCTGCTTCTGGTAGGAGATCACATCAACCACTTCCAGCGTGCGGGTATCGACGAGGCGCAGATCGAGCGCAACATTCATCACCAGCGTGCGGCCGTAGAACAGGCCCTTAACGCCAGTCGTAGAACTTTCGCCAGCATAGGCGTCCACGCCGGAAGAGCGGATATTGTTGTTCAGTTCGGTGATGCCGCCGACGATGAAGAAGTCTGAACCGGCCACCTGACCGGCCATGATCTTGCGGTAATCAGCCGGCTGCGTCGGGTTGGAAACCGGCGCGTCGGTGATAAGCTTGTTGTTGGCATACTTCAGTTCCAGTTCTCCGACCGAAGTGTCGAAACGCTCGACCTGACGGGCGCCGGCCTTGGCCAGGGCGGTCATCGCCATCAGCGAGGCGCCCTGAGTGATTTCGCGGCCACCGTCGAGTGAGGCGCGACCGGTGTAATCGGAGATACGACCAACGGCGAGACGCGGCGAGGCCAGACGGTGCGAGCGGGCATAGCCGCCGAGGCAGACCAGAGCGTCCGAATAGGCGGTCGGGTTGGCTGTCACCGGTGCTTTGCCGATAGGGGTCTTGTAATTGCCTGCGGCATTAACGCTCGGCGTGGTCATGCAGCCGGTGAGGGCAACTGCCATCGCCGCGGCGCTGATCAGGCCAAACAGAGCGGGTTTGCGGATTTGCATGGTCATCAGAAGTTTACCTGTCCGTTGAGTGTTCCCTGGTCGCCAGTAACGGTCGTTCCGTTGGCGGTCGCAGTGACATTGCCGTTGTTGGTTTGGGTCGAGTTGATGATCACGGTGTTGTAGTTACCCTGAACAGTGACCTGGAGATTGTTGCCGATGGCCGAGGCGCCGCCCAGCGCGCCTGCGCCTGAATAAGAGTCGCCGGCGCCAGAGTTTTTGAATAGGAATAGACGCTGTTATCGCTGCCGATCGACATGACGCCGTCCACTATGACGCGATTACCATTGGAGTCGCGCGTCGAAGGATCGATGGCCGTTTGCATCTGGTGCAGGCTGAGGCCGTAACCCGCCTGATAGGAGGCTGAAGTGGTGCTCATGGTCTGGGCCTGCGCGCCGGCTCCTAGGCTGGCCATGCCGGCTAAGGTCAGGATAGATACTTTACGTAACGGCATTAGGTTCGCTCCGCTGTCCGGGCCGATACGCCGCGGATACGGCCGACGACCAGCAATTTGGATGCCACTGTCCGTTACAACCCTAAAAAATAGGTGTATTTTTCCTAAAATGACGCATTAAATTCATTTATATAGGCTTTTTGCCTGTCACCGGCGCGCATCACCTCTGTTAAAAGGGGAAAACTGCGGGCATATATAACCAAATTGAACCACTTTTGATCTCGCAGTTTCTGAGAAGTCCCGAAATATGACAGACGGCCCTGAACCCGAAGTGCCTGAAAACACGCAACGCCACAGGGAGCCTGCTTTTAACGCGCCTTTAATGGTGGTGGTCCTGCCGGTTTTGATGATCGGGGCCTATTGGCTGCAAATATCCGGCGGTCCTGCGCTCGAAGGCGCGCTGCTTGATAATTTTGCCCTGTCGCCGATCCTGTTGCGTCAGGGGCATTTCGAGCTGCTGTTAACGCATATCTTCCTGCACGGGAGCTGGACGCATGTTCTGTTCAATGCTGGCGCCTGCCTGATCTTCGCCACGCCGGTGGTGAGAGCCTTTGGTAAGGGAATTGGCGCCGGTCTATCCTTCTTTGCCTTCTTCTTTCTATGCGGCATCGCGGCAGGCCTTGGTTTTTGCCTTCTGAATCTAATGTCCAGTATGCCGGTAGTGGGAGCATCGGGAGCGATCTACGGACTGATCGGCGCCTCTACGCGCATTATAGGTGCGCGTGGTGCGGGGCGTGTGCTGCCGTTAATGAGCCGCCATGTCCTGACGACAAGTGCGGTGTGGTGTGGGCTTAATCTGCTGCCGGCCCTGCTGCCGTTCCTGCCGGGCGGGGAGGGGGTTGTCATCGCCTGGCAGGCGCACATTATAGGTTTTCTCTTCGGTGTGCTGGTGATCGGCCACTGGTTACATGCGTTTCACCCGCGATTCTTCACGACAAATTGACCCTCCCGACGCGCATGTGAA